>JBILOV010000188.1:0-4726 GCA_044374335.1 Bacteroidia bacterium
AACCACATATAAATTTTTAGCAACTTTTAACGGAAATTTTTCGGAATATTCATCGCTATAATACCCAGATTTGTATCCACTTTTTTTATCCACTGTTTTTTGCCAAAAAGGTAACCAAGCCGGTAAACCTGATTGGTGGGTTAACATATCTTTATAATGAATGTTTGATTTGTTGGTTCCTTTCAACTCTGAAAAATAATAATCCAAATGTTGCTCATAATCAAATTTCTTTTGCTCACTCAATTTCATCAAAGCTAAAGAGGATGATAAAATTTTAGTTAAGGATGCTAAGTCATAAATAGTATGATCATTTACTTTTTCGGAAGTAGATTCGTATGTTTGCTTTCCAAAATTTTTCTGATAAAATACTTTTCCATTTTTAATAGCTATGATTTGACATCCTGGATAAGCATTTTCTTTTATTCCAATCTTTGCAATTGAATCAACTTGTAATAATTTATTACTATTTATTCCTATTTGTTCAGGAGTAACATATTGTACTCTTATAGATTTTTTTATTTCAATTCCTATTCCCGCTTTAAATAAATTTGTAGATACTGGCAAACTTCCGTTTATAGCAATGGCTCCCATAATAGCATCTGCAGCAGCCTTTTGACTAAACTGATTGTTTTCATAAACTTCTATAATAGCCTGTGATTTATTGATGTTTGTTAACTTATTAATTAAATAAGGGTTAGAAAACAAACAAGCAATTGTATTTTTTTGCTCACAAATTTTAGAAATAACATCCATACTTCCGGCTGAGCAACCAAAATCTTTTTCGGGTTTATAAGATGTTTTATTGATTTGAAGAATAACTAAATTATAGTTTTTTAATTTTGATAATAATGAATCTCTTTCTTTTTTAGAGGCATCGTGATCTATTCCTAAATGGGCAATTTTTGAATATTTATTTAAAGTTGATGAAAATAAATTTTCATTCGCATCACCAATTGATACTTCAATTATTTTTAAAGTATCCAATCGTTGCAATGGGACAAGTGAATTTTGATTTTGCAATAAAGTAACCGATGCTTCTGCTAACTTTGTATTCATTACAAAAGATGCTTTTGTGTTTAAGTCTTCATATAAATTTTTATAATTAATAAATTGCTTTTTATTTAAGCCACACCAAAATTTCGCCTTCAATATTTTCTTACAACGAGTATCAATTTCATCCTGAGTAATTTGTCCGTTGCTTACAGCTAATTTTATTTGCTCCATAGCTTTAGGAACATTCTCTGCAAACAATAAAACATCGTTACCTGCCAATAAAGCTTTTACATCAACCATTCCCGGCTCATAAAAACTAGCAACACCTTTCATGTTTAAGGCATCTGTAAAAATTAAACCTTGAAAGCCTAATTGCTTTTTTAATAAATCCTGAATAATGTATGGAGATAAAGTAGAAGCTGTATTTTTAGTGGTATCATAACAAGGCACAAATAAATGCGCTACCATAATGCTTGACAACCCTTGGTCAAATAATTGTTTAAAAGGATACAACTCTAAAGTATCCATGCGTTCTTTGCAAGCACTAATTATTGGTAATGTTTTATGCGAGTCGCTATCAGTATCTCCATGTCCTGGAAAATGTTTGCCATTTGCCATAACACCTTCAGCTTGTAAGCCTTTCATATACATCACTGCTTTATTGGCAACATTATATTTATTTTCTCCAAAGCTACGCATCCCAATTACCGGATTTAATGGATTGTTGTTTACATCAGCTACTGGAGCAAAATTTACATGAATCCCCATGCGTTTACATTCACGGGCAATTTGTTTACCCATTTGAAAAATCAACGAATCATTTTTTATAGCTCCTAAAGTCATTTGACGAGGATATTTTGGCGTACTATCTAATCGCATAGCAAGTCCCCACTCACCATCTATAGAAATCAATAAAGGAGTTTTTGCTTTGCTTTGGTAATAATTATTTAATTTGGCTTCACGCAACGGACCACCTTGCATAAATATCAATCCACCAATATGATATTTTTCAACTAATTCTCTTATTTCGGCAACGTGCTTCATATCTTTATTGCTATAAGCTGCCACCATAAATAGTTGAGCCAATCGTTGATCTGAATTTAAAGAAGCAAATACAGAATCTACCCAACGAGATTCTGAATTTAAAAAGTCTGGACCCATTTTTATTGAATTGGGCTGCGATTTTTTTATAACAAAAGCCATTGTTAACAAAATAAAAAAAGCGAAAATCGTTTTAAAAAGAAATTTAATCATGTGGTTAAATTACAATCAATAGTGCTTTTTAAATATACGAAAAGAGATTGTTTTTAACAGATGGACTTTAATATATTAGAGTTAAATATTCAAAAAACAATAGTTTTTTCAAAATTGAGAATGTGCAAAAACTACTTTACCCTTCCACAACTCACGTATGTCTTTTTAAAATAAGGTTCATTTAAATCACTTATCATGACGCCTTTTGAAGAGGATGCATGCACAAACTTATGATTCTGTAAATACACGCCAACATGAGAAATACTTTTACCATTGGTATTAAAAAAAATCAAATCACCCTCTTTTAAATCTGATTCTTTAATTTTTTTCACTTCATCAACCAATGATTTTGTTGAAGGAGAAATATTTTTTTTATAAACATTTAAATATAACACAGCCGTTAAGCCCGAACAATCGATACCTTTTTTATCTTTTCCCCCATATTTATAGGAAACTCCATACCACTCATTTATAAATTTATATAAAGTTTCATTTTTTATATCCGACTCGGTAACTCCAAGCTTTACAGCGTATTTTTTTCTTATTGAATGAAACGAGTTTTCTGTTTTTGTTTTAGAATCTCCCGACTTGGAAACAGGTTGTTGATGTTTACATGAAACCAAATAAAACAAGCAACAATTAATTAATAGATATTTTAATGCGGGTTTCACAAAATAAAAATACCTTAAAAAAAAGATTTAAAAATAAATGACAAATATTGTTTTGGACAAAGCCTTGTTAAACAACAGGCGCATCGTTTTGGTAATGCTTAGAGAATTTTGTAATAACTCTATATGCTATGTAAGCAAAAATAGGCGCTGCAATTACATCATAACTATAATGCACATGCTGCACCATAACGCCAACAGAAACAGCTATAGCGGCCGCTAAAAAAGCAAGCTTTAGAGCTTTATTCTCAGTAAAAAAATAAAATAGAAAAAGAGTTGCCGCATGACCACTAAAAAACAAATCTTTTAAATGTTCGCTTCCGGCATAAAAAGTATGATTTAAAAACTCATCTCTTAAAGGAATAATGGCAGTTGGTGGCTCAAGTGGTATAAAAAACAAAGTAACTACCCTTAAAAGAGTTAATGCACCATACATTTGAATAAAATGCAAAAATTTGTACGGAGATGTTATGGCATATATAAATCCAACCACTGCAGCAGAATAAGTTACAAAAAAAATAAAATCCGAAACATCTCGTGGTTTAATAAAATTTAAAATTGGATCATAAAATGTATGGCCTTGTCTTGTTTCAATAAAAGCTAATAAAGAGGCAAAACCTATTAATATTAAAATCAAAAAAGTAACAGAAATAATAAATCTATTTCTAAAATACGAATTTAAAAAAGCAATTTTCCAGTTGTATAACATTGTACACAATATTACTATTTTTAATGTTGTTTAGCTTTGAAATTAGGATTAAAAATTTACCTTGTTATCAACAAAAAAGGCTGGAAAGAAATTTCCAACCCTTAAAGAACTTTAATATAACTATTTTTTACTGTAATGTTATTGTATAAGATGTACCGTTTATAGTTACAACAGCTTGGTCATCACAAGCTCCATTTCCATAATTTATGTATCTTGTTGCTTTTCCACTTGGAGAATGTTCAAGAACTCCTTGCGTGAAGTGACGGCGACAACCTAATGCCATATTCCTTATTAAAGGAGAGGTGATGATTGATGTAAATGAATTGCCATTAGCTGAAGTTCCGCTTGCATTACCTGTGATAGAATAAATGTCATCCAACCACGAAGGGCTTGACTCTCCATTAATCCATTCTCGTTGACGGGTACTTTGCCATGAAATTGTTCCTGCTCCATTTGCTTTAATAATTTGAATATTTGCATTTACCTCATAAACTAAATGATTTGCGGCATTATGCCCCTTATTTTTTATAGTTTTATAACCAGTAACTTGATTGTCATTTACAAAATAATTTTGTGGGCTAACAGTAATTAAAGTTAATGAATCCCTGTATCTTCCTGTAAATGAAATTATTAAAGAGCCTCTTCTAGATCTGCCATCTAAACAAATACAATTTGTTGTTCCAAAATTTACAGTAATTGTTTTTGCTGCTGCTAATGTATCTAATGTAATTGTGGCGCAGGATACACTTAATAACCCTTCAGTATTTTCTGTTTTAAAGCTAGAAACCGAATATGTTTTACCGGCTTCATCAGAAATACTTGTCATATCGTTAACGGTTGTGGATGCCAAAGATTGATCATATGCGGAACTCGTATCCTTATCTTGTTCATCAGTATCTTTCTTTTTACAAGAAGAAAAAATGCTAGTACCTACTATAGCTAATAAAGTAAGCCCAAATGTTAATTGTTTAATGTTCATTATTCTGAGTTTTTAATTTTATACATCTATGACTTCACTAAAATTAAAAAGTTTAAAACCTGGCGTAAAATATTTCATAGAATTTTAGTACGCTTAATTAATTTTACTAAAAAAAAATAATCT
>JBILOV010000189.1:0-4707 GCA_044374335.1 Bacteroidia bacterium
TTATTTACTTGAGCTATAGCAGCTGTAACTGCAGCATCAGAAATATTTTCAGAACCATTTTGGTGCAAAATATGAAAAACAACAGGAATAGTATATACAGGCACTGCTCCAACTTTTTGAGTGGCTTGATTTAATATTTCTTGTCGGTATTCAGATTCTAACTGAGATTGAATTAAATTATATCTTACTTTAGCATTTGGATCTTTATCAAAAACTTCATCCATTGCAGCATAAGTATTACACGGAATTGGATATGTTCCTTTTTTTTGTTCTTGAGCATAAGAACTGGCAACTATTGCAGCCATTCCAAATATAGTTAATAATTGTTTTTTCATGTTTTGCTTTTGTATAATTACTTAATAAAGATATAAATAATAATTGAAAATATCAACTTCAGTAGGTGTAATTTTAAATTCTATAAATTTTTTGAATTTAAATCTCTTTGATTCAAAGCCATCATTTGTTTCATAGTTTTATCCATTCCATCAACGCTTCCATCTAAAAATATAACATTACCTTTTCCTTCCTGTGCAAAGTTTTTAACGGCTTCGGTCCACATACTAAATAAAATTAATGAGGAATCTAATTTTGCTTCTTCCATTTCTTTTGCGGCACCTGCCATACCCTTAGCTACTTCCTGACGAAATAATGCAATACCTTCTCCTTTTAACTGAGAAGCATCTTTTTCAGCTTGAGCAGAAATTTTAATAAAATTACCTTCTGCTTCAGCGGCTTTAGTACGAGTAATTAATAAAGCTTGTCCTTCGTTTTCGGCAGCAGCTTTCAAATTATTACTAGCAACAACCTTTGCCATTGACCGCATTACTTCTTCATCAAAAGTAATATCATTTAATTGTAAATCAATTAAGTGATACCCCCACTCTTCTAGCATTACATCCAATTGCTCTTTCACTGCTTCAACTATATCTCTTCTTAATGATAACACTTCAGATTGTTTTTTTGTAGCCACAAAAGCTCTAACTGACCCCTCGATAGAACGAACTAAAGCTTGCATTAAATTTTTATCATCTACAAATTTAAATGCTACATTTTTAATAGATTCCTCTTGTTGATTAACTACAGCATACAATAGCATGGCTGTAAAATTAACATTAGCCTGATCAATAGTAACTGCTTGAAATCCTAATTCAGCACTGCGGTTTTGAATTGAAATTTTTCGATACACTTTTTCGATGAAAGGAATTTTCATACTTAAACCTGGAGTTAATATTCTCCTATACTTACCAAATACAGTAATAACGGCTACTGTACCTTGTTGCACAGTTACAAATGATAAAAAAATTAAAAGTATTGAAAAGGCTAAAATAAAAATAAAGATTGGCATAGTATTTAATATTAAATTGTTTTCGTAAATTTAAACATCAAAAACAAAAAACAAACTATTTTTTTATGAACGGTATTATCTCATTGGTAATAGGTGTATTTTTTTGTTTTTTTTCTAACTTGTGTCTATCTCAAAAAGACACTTCGCAAGTTAAAATCAATGAATATGATATTTTTAAATCTGCATGCATATTATTAGATTCTGCTAAATACGACGATGCGATAGCCCAATTTAAAAAAGCAATAATAATAAAGCCGGATTATATGGAAGCCTATAATAAAATGGCTATTGCTAAACTTAAAAAAGAAGATTATAAAGGGGCAGAAAAAGATATACGTTCTGCACTAAAAATAACACCTGATAATTTTGAAAGTCAAAAAACAATGGGAATTTTGTATTATGAAACAAAGAAGATGAAAGAGGCAAAAGTAAATCTTGAATCAGCCTTAAAATTAAATAATGACGATTCTGAATTATTATATTATCAAGCTAAATTAATGTTTGATGGTAAAGCCTATAAGCTAGCTCTGGATGCATGCACAAGAGCACTTGAGTTAAAACCAAAATATCCAGATGTATTATTTTTAAAAGGAGAAATTAGATTTGTAATGAAAGAATATGCTTATAGTATTAAAGATCTTTCTGATTTTATAAATATGATGCCAACTACAAATCCTAATTATAATGCTTATAAAATTAGGGCAAAAGCAAGATTTGAATTAGGAGAATTTAAAAATGCTCTAATAGATTGGAATGTTTATATTGAATCTTTTCCTAATGAGGAAGAAGCCCTAATATCAAGGGGTGCATGTAAAATTGAGACAAATGATAATTCAGGTGCTATTGTAGACTTTGATGCTGCCATTAAAATGAATGCAAAAAATCCAGTAAGTTATAATTACAGAGGAGTTGCAAAAGGAGAAAACAGACAGTTTGTAGAAGCTCTAAAAGACTTGGATTACGCGATAAAATTAAAATTTGACTATGCTGGTGCATTTGTAAATAGAGCAGCCATAAAATTTGCAAGTAAAGATAAAAATGGTGCTTGCGACGATTTAAATAAAGCAGATAGTTTAGGAGATGATATGGCTATTAAACTTATAGAAACCTATTGTAAACAGTAAATTAATAAGTGTTTTTTTGTTGTTAGTATTTTTGAATAATTAAGTTTTAAACCTTTACCTTTATCATCAACTAATTTACCTTAAACAACCAATATTTTTTATGAGAACAGCCGTTTTTAGAAAAGCTAGCTTTAACTCAGCCCATCGATTAAACAATCCACTTTTTGATGATAAAAAAAATCAAGAAATTTTTGGGCTTTGTAATAACCCAAATTACCATGGACATAATTACGATTTGATAGTAAAATTGGTTGGTGAAGTTGATGAAAATACAGGCTATCTATTTGATTTAAAAATATTAAATGACCTAATCAATGAAGAAATAATTGAGCGATTTGATCATAAAAATTTAAATTTAGACACTGAAGAGTTTAAAAATTTAAATCCTACTGCCGAAAATATTGCAAGAATTATTTATGAGTTGTTGAGACAAAAAATTGATAACAAATATGATCTTGAAATTACCTTATATGAAACTCCTCGCAATTTTGTTATTTATCCAGCTAATTAGTGTTTATAAGCAATTATAATAAACATCTATTTACATTTATTGCAATCATCTTGATGAGTTGTTCTCCTTCGTCTGAAAGAACAAATTTTGCATCAAAAAATAATCCAGTCATTTTATTCCAAAAAAAAGAAAACGTAAATACATCTGATACATCTACCCTTGAGCACCTTCTTATTGAAAAAAAATTAGTGAACATTAGCTCACTTGATTCTAATATTCGAGTTGCACTTCATTACTCTACATCTCAAAATTTTCTAAATAAACCATTATATGAAGGATTAACAAGCTGTTATTTACCGTGCGAGGTGGCTATTAAATTATGTAATGCACAATTTTATTTAAAATCACAATTTCCAAATTATAACTTAATTATCTTTGATGCCGTTAGACCTTTACACATTCAAAAACAAATGTGGGATGAGTTGGAAATTCCTGCAAAACAAAAAATTAAATACTTAGCAAATCCAAACGAACTATCACTTCATAATTATGGAGCGGCTGTAGATATAGGCATTATAGGTAATAACAATGTTTTACTAAATATGGGAACACCTTTTGATTTTTTTGGAGATTTAAGTGAGCCTAAAAAAGAAAAACAACTTTTAGCACAAGGTACACTTTCAAAAGAAGCTTTAAATAACCGACTTATATTAAGAAATGCTATGAAAAAAGCCGGTTTTACAATTATTGGTACAGAATGGTGGCATTTTAATTCCACAAATAAAATAACAGCCGTATCCAAATATGAGCTTATTAAATGAACTAAGCAACTAGTGGTCTTTCAGCTTTCATATACTTTCCAATTAAAAAATGTCCTAAATAAATTAATGGTATTAAGGCTAATGCCACTAATAATTTAAAGGCATATCCCCAAGTAGCATTTACTAAAAATTCATCGAAAGGCCATTTACCAGGCAATACAAAAGCAATAAACTGAACTACAAACGTATCAACTAATTGACTAACCATTGTACTACCAGTAGCTCTTAACCAAATATGTTTATTACCCGTTACTTTTTTAAATGCCCAAAATACATATACATCAATTAACTGCGAACACAAAAAAGCAATAATACTTCCAACAATAATCCATTGCGATTGCCCAAAAACAGTTCTAAAAACATCGTCTGATACAGGGGAAAAAGAAGTTGCCTGCATGTTTAATGCAACAGTCAATATTATAAAAGTAAAAGATATTAAGCCAACAGTAATATAAGTGAGTTTTTTAACACCGTCTTTACCGTAATATTCATTAATTAAATCAGTCAGTAAAAAAATTACTGGCCATAATATTATACCAATACTTTGAGTAAAAAGTCCAAAAAATTGCACCAATTTTCCTCCTATTAATTCAGCAACAATAGCATTGGTTATAAAAATACCAGCTAATACCAAAAAAACTATATCTCTTTTATTCTTTAAATCCACATTTTTTTTTTACAAGATTATAAAAAATAATTATTTATTGCACTATCTATGTATTTAAAATACTGTTAAAAATTTAAGATAAGAAAAATGCTCTTAATTTTTACAATTTACGCTCAGTGATTATTTTTTTGATAATCACTCCAATTTTTACAATGAAAAATTAAAATAGTAATTAATAATAAAAAATCTATTCCATTTGAATTGATTTTTTATTTTTGTAGTATTAGGTATTAGTTACGTTTGCCTAAACACAATTGCGAAGCACTAAACTATACAAAAAACAATAAAAAAGTTTGAAT
>JBILOV010000024.1:0-16881 GCA_044374335.1 Bacteroidia bacterium
ATTTTTAATGATTTATTTTACTCCTCATAATCAAAAAAAATATTAAGTTTATAGGCTAATTTTTTTGAACGTTGGAAACCGAAGAACCTATATCAACCCGTCAATTATACCCTTATCAACAAGAGGCTGTAAACACTATTTTCAATAAACTTAAAGATGCTAAGCCTAACGAAAATATTTTATTTCAATTGCCAACCGGTGGTGGTAAAACTATCATCTTTTCAGAAATTGCCAAAAATTATATTAATCATTTTAATCGTAAAGTATTAATATTAACCCATCGAATTGAGTTAAGCAAGCAAACCTCCAATGTTTTGGCTGGTATCGGCATTAAAAACAAAGTTATTAATTCTGAAGTAAAAAATTTGGCGCAACAAACAGATTACCAAAGTTTTACTGCTTTAGTTGAAACCTTAAATAATAGGTTACAGGAAGACGAACAATTTTTGGAAGATATAGGCTTAGTAATTGTTGATGAGGCTCATTATAACTCATTTCGTAAAATATTTCATTATTTTGAAAATGTAAATATTTTAGGTGTTACAGCCACGCCTTTGAGTAGCAATAAAAAATTACCCCTGTATCAAACTTATAAAGAAATTATTGTTGGAGAAAGTATAGCTTCCTTAATCGATCAGGGTTTTTTAGCGGAAGGTGTTACATATTCTAACGATATCAATTTAAGTACTTTAAGAGTTGGTAATAATGGTGAGTTTACAACAGGTTCACACGAAATATTATATACCCAAGCAATGATGCAGGGTAAATTATTAGATGCTTATGAGGAAGTGGGAAAAGGAACAAAAACATTAATATTTAATGCCGGTATTTTAACCAGTATATCAGTTTACAATATGTTTAAAGCTAAAGGTTATCCTATTAGATATTTGGATAGTACGTTTAGTGATAGGGATAGAACTGAAACTTTAGAATGGTTTAGAAATACAAAAGATGGAATTTTAAGTTCGGTAAGTATTTTAACTACTGGTTTTGATGAACCTGAAGTTGAAACGATTATTTTAAACAGAGCTACTAAATCATTAACGCTATATCATCAAATGATTGGACGTGGTTCTCGAGTACTTCCAAATAAAAAGAAATTTAATATTGTTGATTTAGGAAATAACTCTCGCCGTTTTAATTTATGGCAATTTCCAATAGACTGGAAACATGTTTTTGTAGCTCCTCACATGTATTTAGAACAACGCTACAAAGATGAATGGGATTATGAATTAGAAAACGATTATGAGTTGCCGGATGATATTAAAGCACGTTTCTTAAATTCATCGGCTGAAGCATTTATTGTTCGAGAACGTTATTTACTGTGTTTAAGAAAAGGCTTAAAACCTCAATTAGTTTTAGACCAATCTTTGGACGATCATTTTGGACGTATTAAAGACAATGCCGCTGATTTTGATGAAGCATTTGAATTATTTGATTTGTTAAGCGAAGAAGTAAAATATCGTGTTAAACAGTTCTCTAAATGCATAAATGCAACTAATAATTACACCGATTATCAAACGCAAACTTATAGCGGTAAATTAAGACGTCGTTTAATTGGCTGGTTTGTTGAATAATAGTTTACATATTCTTCATTAAAAATAGTAATGATAAAAATTCTATTTTTGTGTTATGTTTCTTAATTGAAATATAATTACAATGACTATAATTAATGGCAATTATCGTATTACATTTAATATATTAGGTTAAATTTATTTATTAATTCCAGTAATATGAAATAGCTAAGTTTACCGAAACACAACCAGCAAATATTAAACTAGTTAAACCATAAAACCATAAAAATAACTAAATGAAAAAACTTTTATGTTTCCTTTGTTTCTGTATTTCTATATCAATAGCCCAAACTACAATTATAGATAGTATCTTTTCTGGTGGGCAGTATCGTTCGTATCGCTTATACATTCCAACTATATATAACGGAACAACAGCTAGACCATTAATTTTAAATTTACATGGTTACACAAGTAATGCGAGTCAACAACAGTTTTACAGTAATTTTATGCCCATTGCGGATACTGCTAATTTTTTAATGGTATTTCCACAAGGAACAAAAGACGGTTCTAATCAACCATATTGGAATGCCGGTATATCAAGTTCTTTAGTAAACGATATTGCTTTTTTAAATTCGTTAATTGATTCTTTAGATTTAACTTATAATATAAATTTAAATAGAGTTTATTCTACAGGTATGAGTAACGGAGGTTTTATGAGTCACACTTTGGCATGTGAATTAAGCAACAAAATTACAGCAATTGCTTCAGTTACAGGAAGTATTTTTACATCGCAATATGGTAATTTTTGTAATCCAACTCGTCCTGTTCCTGTAATGCAAATTCATGGTACATCTGATCCTACTGTACCATACGCTGGAAATTTATCTCAGGGAATGATGCCAATTGATAGCGTTGTAAAATATTGGGTAATAAAAAATGGCTGTAATCCCTCGGCTACATTTAGTAATGTGCCAAATACAAACACAACTGATGGTTGTACAGCCATACATTATCAATACACAGGTGGAAACTTAGGAAGTACTGTTGAATTATATAAAATTATTGGCGGAACGCATACTTGGCCTGGATTTCCATTTGGTGGAGTGGGAACTAATATGGATATTAATGCTTCAAAAGAAATATGGCGATTTTTTAATAAATATACCTTATCAAGTTTAACAAGTATTAATGAAAACAACACTTTTAGTAAATCGTTGATTATTTATCCTAATCCTACAAATGCTACATTAAATTTTAGTTTAGATAATTATGATAACTCACTTAAAATCATTGAAATCACTGATTTATTTGGAAAAATATTACTAGCAGAAACAACAACTTCAAATTCGATTTCAGTGGAAAAATTAAATCCAGGAATTTACTTTATAACATTTAAAACAGAGAGTGGAGCAATAGCTAAAGTTAAGTTTATTAAGGTGTAGCAAAACTTTTATAACAGATAAAATTGATTTGCACTGATAAGTTCTCATTTAACAATAGTTTGTTCCTATAAATAAACAGGGTTCATCTGTTTAATCAAGGTTATCAGCGTTCAATTTTTATTTCTTTAAAATATCTTTTTTATAAACTGGTAATAAATCCAAAAAGCTTTCAACTGTTTTTTGTAAATCATAAACATTACCTCTTCCTCCGGCGGCATTTATATGACCACCACCATTAAAGTGTTTACGTGCAAACTGATTTACATCGAATTTACCTTTGCTTCGGAATGATATTTTTATTTTACCTTCACCTTCACTAAAAAATGCGCAAAACGTAATACCTTTTATAGAGAAAGGATAATTTACAATTCCTTCTGTGTCACCTTTTTGATTATTGAAACGTTTTAATTCCGCTTCCGATAATGCCATGTAAGCTGTTTGCAATTCAGGTATTACTACCATTTTTTCGGTTAAGCAATAGCCCAATAATTTTACACGACTTTCACTATAAGTATCGTAAATAGCAGAATGAATGTCGCTAGGAGTTAAACCTGTAGCTAACAAATCTGCTAGTATTAAATGTGTTTTAGAGGTTACACTGTCAAAACGAAATGAGCCTGTATCAGTCATAATACCTGTGTATAAACAAGCCGCAATGTTTTTATCAATAAGTTTTTTACCACCTAAACCACAAATAAATTCATGTACTAATTCGCACGTTGAGCAGGCTTTTACATCATGAAACATTAATGTTGCATAGTCATCTGGTTGTTGATGGTGATCAATTAATACTTTTGTAGCTTTTGAATCTTTTAGTAATTCACCTAAACCTTCTAATCGCGAATAATTATTAAAATCCAAAGTGAAAATTAAATCGCTTTTTGCAATTAATGTTGTTACCTTTTTTATATTTTTATTAAATTCAATTACTTTTTTGTTTCCGGGTAACCAATGCAAAAACTCTGGATAATCATTGGGTGTTATTACTGTAACATTTTTATCTATTTTAATTAAGTAATTATACAGCGCTAATGAAGAGCCCATTGCATCGCCATCAGGATTGTAATGAGTAACAATAATAATGTTATTTGATTTTTTTATAAGAGCTTTAAATTTAGGAAACGGATCTTTTTGCATGATTTTAATTTGAAAGTAAATTTAAGTTTTTTTATTGAGTTGAGTTAAGGATTGCATCAAAAGATTAGAGCTAACTTAACTCAACAATAGATATATATTTCCCAACTAACTTTATTCTATTATAACAGATTTCATAAAATATGGATAATGATTATATTTGTCTAAAAACCAAACATATGAACTTTAAAAAGTATTTACCACACTTAGCTGCCGTTGTATTATTCGCTATTATTACTTTAATACAATTTAGTCCTTTATTATCAAATAAGGTTTTAGAACAAGGTGATATTGTAAGATATAAAGGTATGAGTCAGGAAATGACTGACTTTAGAAAAGCAGAACATTCTGAAGCTTTATGGACAAATTCGATGTTTGGTGGTATGCCGGCATATCAGGTATCTACTTTATATCCAGGTAATTTATTAGGACATGTTGATAAAGTATTTCATTTATTTTTACCGCATCCAAGTGGTTATATTTTCTTATGTTTCATAGGCTTTTTTATTCTATTATTGTGCCTCGAAATTAATCCATGGCTTGCAATTATTGGTGCTTTGGCTTATGGTTTTTCGTCTTATTTCTTTATTATTATTGAGGCTGGTCATAATTCAAAAGCAAATGCTATTGGTTATTTAGCGCCTTTATTGGGAGGTATAATTTTATTAATGCGAGGTAAGCATTGGCTTGGCTTTGCAATTACAGCCTTATTTATGGCAATGGAATTAAATGCCAATCACGTTCAAATTTCATATTATGGTTTTATGTTATTTGGCTTAGTGTTTTTAACCTACTTTATAATGGCTTTAAAACAAAAATCATTAAAACCATTTTTTATTGGAGTTGGTTTATTTATAGCAGCTTCTATAATTGGGGTATTGCCAAATGCAGGTAATTTATTGGCAACCTACGAATACGGAAATTATACAACCCGTGGTAAAACTGAGTTAACTATGAATTCGGAATTACAAACTAATCAAGGAAATAAAACTTCTGGGTTAGATAAAGATTATGCAACTCAATGGAGTTATGGAGTAGGGGAAACGTTTACGTTTTTAATTCCAAATTTTAAAGGTGGTGGTTCAGCTGCAATTGGAAGCGTTGATAAAGATGCGTTAAAAGCTGTTGATCCTCAAATGAGAGAGCAAGTAGCGCAAAGTAGTGCTTATTTTGGTCAACAACCTTTTACCAGCGGACCAGTTTATATTGGTGCAATTGTTATGTTATTGGCATTTTTAGGATTATTTATTATTGATCATCCTTTGAAATGGGCTTTAGTTATTGGTACATTATTATCGGTAATGTTAGCCTGGGGTAAAAACTTTATGCCGTTAACAAGTTTATTTATGGATTTTGTACCTGGCTACAATAAATTTAGAGCAGTATCTATGATTTTGGTAATTGCCGAATTAACAATCCCACTTTTAGCAATATTAGCATTAGATAAATTTATAAAAGCATCCGAAAAAAATGAAGAATTTACCTTGCCATTTTTAAAAACTCAAATTGATTTAAAAAAGGTTTTAATTATATCTATAGTTGTGATTGGTGGTTTTTGTTTTATAAGTGCATTTATGCCGTCTATAACAAATTCATTTATTCCTTTAGGTGAAGAAACACAAATTGTAAATCAGTTTAAACAAAGTGGCGCCACTGATGCTCAAATTTCGCAATTTATGCCGGAGTTTTTATCCAATATTGAAAAAGCTCGTCAGGCAATTTTTAAAAGTGATGCTCGTCGTTCCTTAATTTTTGTGGGTTTAGCTTCTATCTTTTTATTTTTATATGTTACAAAAAAACTAAAATTAGAATTGTTTTTAGTAACGATGGCTATATTTTTATGTGCTGATTTATGGCCAGTTGCCGGACGTTATTTAGATAGTAAAAATTATGTTCCAAAAGCACAATACGATGCACCGCCCTCTAAATCAGCAGCTGACGAACAAATATTAGCGGATAAGAGTTTAGATTACCGTGTACTGAATTTATCAACTAATACATTTAATGATGCAGCTACCTCTTATTATCATAAATCAATTGGCGGCTATCATGGTGCTAAATTGAAAAAATACCAAGAGATTATTGATTTTCATTTAGATGGAGAAATTAATGAATTTTATAAAGGTTTAAACGAGGCCGCTCAAAACGATTCGTTGATGAGAATTCATATGGCAAAGTTAGGAGTATTAAATATGTTGAATACAAAATACATGATTGTGCCCGCTAAAGATCAAACTTTTGCTATTCCAAATCCGCAAGCAAATGGTAATGCTTGGTTTGTAAAAAATATTAAAACCGTTGCTAGTGCTGATTCAGAAATTGTGGCCTTGCATGGAATAAATACTAAACGCGAAGCGGTGATACAAGAAAAAAATAAGGCTAATACTCCGGTTGCAAATACATACAATGCTAATGGAAAAATAACCATGCAATCTTATAAACCAAATGATTTAGTTTATGAAACTGATGCTCCTGAAAAAGGTTTTGCTGTGTTCTCCGAAATTTATTATCCTAAAGGATGGAATGCTTATGTTGATGGAAACTTAACACCTCACACTTGCGTTAATTATATTTTACGAGGAATGGAAATACCTGCAGGTAAACACAAAGTTGAATTTAAGTTTGAGCCTCAGGTTTACAAAACAGGAAACAGTATTGCATTAATTGGTTCTATTTTATTGTTAGTAGTAGTTGGAGCAGGATTGTTTTTTGCGAATAAGAAGCAAGAAATTACTTTATAAAAATATAAAGTTTATACATTAAGCAAAAATCCCTCGTTTAATTAACTGAGTGATTTTTTTTTGAAAATTAATTATAATAAAAAAAAGAGAAAACTAAAATACTTCATCAATATCATTTCTTCTGATGATATCTTGACTTGGCGCATCATCATCATCCCATTTGGTTGACTGAACTGTTTTGGTAGTTGGCTGCGATAAAAAGTCGGTATTTTGAGGTATAGAAGAACCGCTATTATTAGCCGAATAAATATCAGAACCTTCGTTATAATCTAAATCTGTAAACTTAGCAAACTGTCCAATAAATCGTAATGGAACATCAACAATTGAACCATGCCTGTTTTTGGCAATAATAATTTCGGCACGTCCTTTTGTTGGTTGGTTGTTTTCATCAACCTCAATACCATAGTATTCTGGTCTGTAAATAAACATTACCATATCGGCATCTTGCTCAATTGCTCCAGATTCACGTAAATCACTTAACTGTGGTCGTTTACTTCCGCCGGGTCTGTTTTCTACCTGACGACTCAACTGAGAGAGTGCAATAATTGGTATTTCTAATTCTTTTGATAGTGATTTTAAACCACGCGAAATTGAAGAGATTTCTTGTTCACGATTTCCTTTGCTGTCAGGACCTCCGCTCATTAACTGTAAATAATCAATAATGATTAATTCAATATTTTGTTGTTCCTTTAATCTTCGGGCTTTCGCGCGTAATTCAAAAATAGATAGGGCAGGAGTATCATCAATATATAAAGGTGCAACCGATAATTTTTTAATACGTTCGTTTAATTGAACAAACTCATGATTATCTAAATTTCCTTTTAAAATTTTATCCTGTTCTATTTCTGTTTCCGAAGATATTAAACGTTTTACTAATTGTAAAGACGACATTTCTAACGAAAAAATAGCAACCGGTTTATTAAATTCAACGGCTGCATTTTTTGCCATAGTAACAACAAAGGCGGTTTTACCCATACCCGGACGAGCTGCTAAAATTAATAAATCAGATTTTTGCCAACCACCTGTAATTCTATCCAAAGCTGTAAAGCCTGAAGGAACACCCGATAAACCATCTGTTTGAAGTGCTGCTTTTTCAATTTCTTCAATGGCTTTTGCAATTAACGAAGTCATTCCAACATGTTGTTTTCGAACATTTGAATCTAATATTTCAAAAATATGTTGCGTAGTAGCATCTAATAATTCAAATACATCTGTACTGTCTTCATAAGCAGATTTTATGGTTTCTGTGCTTATACGAATCAACTCACGTTGTAAATATTTTTGAGCTACAATTCGCGCATGGTATTCAATATTTGCAGAGGAGGCAATTCTGTTAGTTAATGACGATACATAAAAAGAACCACCAACAATTTCAAGTTCGCCGCTTCGTTTTAATTCTTGTGTAACGGTTAAAATGTCTACAGGTTCTGAACGATTAAATAAATTATAAATGGCTTTAAAAATAATTCCATTTTGTTCTTTGTAAAAACTTTCAGAAGAAAGCACATCAATAACGGTACTCAATGCATCTTTTTCTAAAAGCATAGCACCTAAAACAGCTTCCTCTAATTCAATAGCTTGAGGTTGTAACTTACCAATTTCGTTAGTAGTTAATGGAGTATATAATTTTTTACGGGTTTTATTTTGGTTGTCGAAGTTTTGCATAGTAGTTTTAAGGGAATGTAAAAATGCTCATTACTTTCTAATAATTGAATTTACAAAAATTTGAGCCACACAATCAAACTTAACAATTGGTTAACAGTGTTTTTTAATAGCTTGATAATCAATCTTTAAATTGTTAGTAACCTAAAAAAACGGATTAATTATGTTAAGAAAACGAATGGTAAACTTTTTAACAATGCAATAGTTAATTTTTTGTGATAGTATTTTGAGATTGATGTAAAACTAATTTAACTATTAAAACCAATGAAATCTGTCATTTGGTTTGGCAAGTTTTTTAGCCCATTTTCCATACGGAAATCTAACTTTTACACCGCCTGTGTAACAAACATCCATAATATTAAATACTTTATCCTGTTTTCCAACACGCATTCTATAGTCTAAAAAAAGACCAACTATTCCAAAGTTATGCTCTAGCCCTGTTCCTAAATTTAAACCAAGCCATTGGTTATTTATGGTAGTATTAATAGGATAATATTCTCTCAAATTTAAATAATCTAATTCTCCGGTAAAATATCCTGAAAACGTATTATAACTTAAGCCTACAAAAGGATAAAGTAATGTTTTTTTGTTTGGAAACTTTGCTAATATCTCCATATTTAATTCAAAAGTATTTGCCTTTACATTTAACCAAGTAGGTTTAATATTTATGGGTCTAAAACTTGTAATTAAAGATGCAACTCTAATAAAATCGTTTACTTCGTAAGTAATACCTCCGCAATACCCAGGCTCATTATTCTTTTCTTTGGTATTTCTTGCTAAATAAATAACACTAATGTTTGCACCAGTTTTTAAACTCAAACGAGTATAAGGTCTTTCCTTTTCAATTTTTGCAGGAGCAATAGTAGCTGATTTAGAAGCGAGTTTATTTTGTGAGATAACTGTTTTCGACAAAAGTAATGTTGTCAAAAAAACAAAGCGTATATATTTATTCATGATAATTAAAATTAGTTAATATTATATATAGCAGAAATAACAGATTTATAACTGGTGATTTTTCTCTAATAAGTGGCGTTAATTAACGTAAAGTTGCACCTAATTTTTCTGTGTAGGTTTTAATTAATTTCTGCATTACGTTATCAATTTGTTTGTCATTTAAGGTTGCTTCCTCATCTTGTAACATAAAACTAACAGCATACGATTTCTTTCCTGCTTCTAATTTATCCCCTTCATAAATATCAAATAGGTTAACCGATTTTAATAATTTACGCTCAGCATTAAAAGCCAATTCTTCCAATTCTTTGTAAGTAATCTTTTTATCTAATAATAATGCCAAGTCTCTTCGCACTGAAGGAAATTTTGGTATTTCAGTAAACTCTAATTTTGTTTTACCTACCAATGATAATACATTATCCCAATTAAAATCTGCATAAAAAACTTCAGTGTTTACATCCAATTTTTTGCAAATAGATTTATCAACTAAGCCAAAGCTAACCAAGTGCTTATTTTTTTGAGAATAGGATAAACCGTAACTAAAATTAGAATCGTTTAACTCGCTAATTTTAAATTTAATAGAGAGTTTATTTAAAACAGATTCTATACATGCTTTTAAATAAGCAAAATCAACTTTATTGTTTTCTCCAAAAGGATTTTCTGGATATTTGCGTCCTGAAACAAATAAGGTTAAATGTTTTGTTTCAGCATATTTAAACCCATTAGCTATCGGGTCAGCATCTACTTTTTGGTAAGTTTTTCCAAATTCAAATAATTTTAAATCGGCTTGCTTGCGATTGATGTTATAGGCTAAAGTTTCTAAACCTCCAAATAACATTGAATTTCGCATCACGTTTAAGTCCGAACTTAATGGATTTAATATTTTTACTAAAGGAGTTTCTTCATTATAATAAAATTCTTTAGTTAAGGATAAACCCATCATCTCATAAAAACCAAAACCAACTAATAAATTAGCCGTTGTATTATCAGTTGCTGTTACTTTTTCTCTGTCGGCATAACTTGCTGAGAATTTTATTTGAGTACTTTCTTCAACATTATTGTATCCATAAATACGCATTACTTCTTCAATTACATCGGCTTCGCGTGTAACGTCTGTTTTGTATTGAGGAACAGATAATAATAAACCATCATTTCCTTCTTTTTCAATAGTAATTCCTAAGGATTGAATGATGTGTTTTATGATATTTTTATCAATTTCTTTACCAATTAAAGATTGGCAATTATGATAAGAAAACGCCACTTGAAAAGGTTCTAATTTCTCCGGATATATATCAATTAAATCCATACTTAAAACACCACCAGCGCATTCAAAAATTAATGCAGCGGCGCGTTTTAACGCATTTATGGTCATTTCAGGATCAGTACCTCGTTCAAAACGGAAACTACTATCGGTTTTTAAACCATGCTGTTTGCTAGTTTTACGAACATATGCTGGATTAAAATATGCCGCTTCTAAAAATATAGACGTTGTATTGTCGCTAACACCACTTTCTAAACCACCAAATACACCAGCCATACACATTGGTTCATGCGAATTACAAATCATTAAATCATTTGCTAGTAAGGTGCGCTCGGTTCCATCTAAGGTTTTAAATTTAGTCCCTTCTAAACCTGTTTTTACAATAATTTTATTTCCGGCAACTTTTTCTAAATCAAAAGCATGAAGTGGTTGTCCTAAATCATGCAATACAAAATTGGTAATATCTACAATGTTGTTAATTGGACGCAATCCAATTGCTAATAAATATTTTTTTAACCAATTTGGCGATGGTTTTACAGTAATACCCGAAATTACTAATCCACTATATCGTTTACAAGCATCTGTATTTTCAATAGTAATATCAACGGTGTTAATATTACTTGCTTCAGGTAATTCAAATATGTTATGTAAGTGAGCTTGAAACGTATTAGTGTTATTTTTGCAATTTAAAATGGCTGCTAAATCTCTGGCAACGCCATAATGAGATGCGGCATCTGCTCTGTTAGGAGTTAAACCAATTTCTAGCACATAATCTTGTTCTAATTTAAAAAACTCAGCAGCAGGTGTGCCAACAACGGCATCATTTGGTAGAATTAAAATCCCATCATGACTAGTTCCTAAACCAATTTCGTCTTCGGCGCAAATCATTCCTTCACTTGCAGCGCCGCGTATTTTTGATTTTTTAATTTCAAACGGTTCGCCGGTAGTTGGATACAATTTAGCTCCAATCATAGCAACTAATACTTTTTGTCCGGCAGCTACATTTGGCGCACCACAAACAATATTCAATAATTCGGCAGCGCCAACATTTACTTTAGTAGTACTTAATTTATCAGCATCAGGATGTTTGTCTTTTTCAATAACTTCTCCAATTACAATTCCTTTCAATCCACCTTTTATGCTTTCAAAAGGTTCAATTCCTTCAACTTCTAAACCAGAAGAAGTTAAGTACTCGTCCATTTGCTCAGGCGTTAAATCAGTATTTATTAAGGTTTTTAACCAATTGTAGGAAATTTTCATTGTATTTGGTGCTAATTATAAAGTTGTAAAAATACAAAAAAATAACGTTTTATTTAGAACAAAACCACATAGTGACATAGAAAAAATAGGAGTAAGAGGAGTTGATAGAAAACAAGTTTTTACACATAGCAGCAATATTTAAAGCGTAGCTTCTTTGCAAACCTTCTATTCCTAAATAAACTATGTGCCTATGTGGTTAAAAACTTACTATAGATGTTAGAGTAAACGCTTATATTTGCCTAGTGGCAGAAATTGGCAATGATATATTAAAGGCTCAAGATTTTTTAGAGAGAAATCATTTAGTAGCTATTCCAACTGAAACGGTTTATGGTTTAGCTGCAAATGCGTTGAATCCAATTGCTGTAGCAAAAATTTTTGAAGCAAAAGAGCGCCCAACTTTTGATCCATTGATTGTTCACACTTATAATTTAAAAAAAGTGTATGATTTTGTTACAAAGATTCATCCTTCTTTATTAAAATTAGCAGAAATTTTTTGGCCGGGACCCTTAACCTTATTATTACCAAAAAAAGAGGTTATTCCTAATTTAGTTACTTCAGGTCTAGATAGAGTAGGAGTGAGGATTCCTAACCATTCATTAACTTTAGATTTATTATCTCAATTATCGTTTCCTTTAGCCGCACCAAGTGCCAATCCATTTGGATACATTAGTCCGACATCTGCTGAGCATGTTCAAAAACAATTAGGAGAAAAAATACCTTATATTTTAGATGGAGGAAATTGCAAAGTTGGTTTAGAATCAACAATAGTTGGCGAGGAAAATGGTGAAATTATTATTTACCGTTTAGGAGGATTATCAATTGATGATATTGAATCCGTTCTGGGCAAAGTATCTATTCAGTTAAATCAATCTAGTAATCCAAAATCACCTGGACAATTAAAAAGCCATTATGCGCCTAAAAAACCCGTTTCTATTGGGAATTTAACGGAATTACAAATTAAATTCTCAAATTTTAAATTAGGTGCTATTATTTTTGGCGAACAAAATTTTACAAATCAAAATCTCATAGTTAAAAATTTATCGTCCTCTAAAAATTATCAAGAAGCAGCAGTAAACTTATTTTCGTTTTTGCGTGAGCTAGATGAAACTGATGTAGATATAATTATCACTGAATTATTACCAGAAACAGGACTTGGTTTAGCAATAAATGACAGGTTGAGAAGAGCAGCGGCTATATAATTAAATAATGCAAAACTTTCAAATATCAGTGCTTTACTAATCTTCAAATAATTCATACATTTACCCTTGTATTATGTCAAAAATTACAGTTGCTATAGATGGTTATTCTTCGTGCGGAAAAAGCACATTAGCTAAAGCTTTAGCTCAAAAATTAAACTACAATTATATTGATACTGGCGCTATGTACCGAGCAGTAACCGTATACTGTTTAAGACATGATATTATTAGCAACACAATTTTAGATTTACCAAAATTAATTGATTCTTTAAATGATATACAAGTTTCATTTATTTATAATACAGTGACAAAAACTTCTGAAGTTTTTTTAAATGGAGAACATGTAGAAAAAGAAATTAGAACTATGCAGGTTGCAAATAATGTAAGTTCTATTAGTTCAATAAAAGAGGTTCGAGAAAAAATGGTGATTTTACAACGTGAAATGGGCAAAGGTAAAGGAGTAATTATGGATGGCAGAGATATTGGTACCCACGTTTTTCCTGATGCTGAACTAAAATTATTTATGACTGCGGATAACGAGGTTCGTACTCAACGAAGATTAGATGAATTAAGTAGTAAAGGAGAGTATCACACGTTTGAAGATGTAAAGCATAATTTAGAAAAACGAGATTTTGACGATACTACTCGTAAAGAACAACCATTAAGGCAAGCCGAAGATGCCATTGTTTTGGATAATACAGATATTACCAAAGAAGAACAACTGGAATTTGTTATAAAGATAATTGATGATTTATTATTAACAAAAGACGAGTTTAAAAAATCGGTTGCAAAACATTAAATACCAACCATTTTTTGGGTTTCAAAATCCCACACTTTCAATTTTAAACAGGCTAAAATATCTTTTAGTTTTAAGGATGTTGTTTTAACTTTTTGCAATTCCGGAATAGCTGCCATTGTTTCTGGTAATCGATAAAATGGAATTCTAGAATTCATATGATGAATATGGTGATAGCCAATATTTGCCGTAAACCAATGCATTAATGGGCCTAGCGTCATAAAACTAGACGAATCTAATGCCGCTCCTTCATAAGTCCATTCTTCATTACCAACAAATTTTACTGTAGGGAAATTATGCTGGGCATAAAATAAATAACTTCCCATAGCTCCTGAAATAAAATGAGGAATAGCACATAATAAAATCCAGGTTTGCCAACCTAAAAAATAAAATACCAAAGCGTGATATGATATATGAGCAATGAGTGCAATTAAAGAATCAATATTTTTACTGAAACGATTAATCATTGATTTAATACTCATGCCATACATGAATGTAAAGAAATATCCAAATAAAATGGTTAACGGATGACGAATAAACAAATAGTGACGTTGTTCGCCTTTGCTTAACTTTTCAAATTTTTGTTTTGTATAAATAGGGTAGGAGCCAATACTTGCACTAAATAACTTTGAATTGTTTTTATGATGATAATCGTGGCTAGCACTCCAAATGCCACTTGGAGCTAAAACGTAAAACCCAAAAAGTGTAAAAAGAAAAGTTGCAAGTGGAGATTTATCTAAAATTGCTTTGTGCTGGTGGTCATGATATATCACAAATAACCTAACAATAACCAACCCAGCAAAAATACTACATGCTAATTTTAAACTCCAATGAAAATTAAAAACTGTGCCAACAAGAGAAGAAATTAAAATTAGTAAAGTACTAATTGTATAATACCAACTTTTTGCGCGGTTTTCTTTTGCAAAAGGTTTAGTAGCTAGTATAAGTTGTTTTCCTTGTAACATTATAGTGTAAACATACTTTTAAAACCAATTTTTTACAACAAAGTTTAAAAAGTTACTTATCATTTTAATAATAAAAATTTACTTCTTATTTTGAGCATCAACTACAGCAATGGTAATCATATTAACAATTTCACGAACAGAACTTCCTAATTGCAGCACGTGAACTGGCTTTTTTAAGCCCATTAATACCGGTCCAATTGCTTCAGCACCGCCTAACTCTTGTAATAATTTATACGCTATATTACCCGATGCTAAATTAGGAAAGATAAATGTGTTAACATTTTTATCAATCAAAGTGCTAAACGGAAACTGTTCCTTTAATAAATCATTATTTACAGCAAAGTTTGCTTGAACATCTCCATCAACAATTAAGCCTGGAAAATTTTTATGTAAAATCTTAGTGGCTTCCTGAACCTTTTTAGGCACTTCTCCTTCTGCTGAGCCAAAGTTCGAATAAGATAACATGGCAATACGTGGCGTTATATTAAATTGCTTAACTGTACTAGCTGTTAAAACTGCGATATCTGCCAATTGCTGGGCAGTAGGGTCAGTATTCATTGTTGTATCTGCAAAAAAGTAAGGGCCACGTTTAGTAATCATCATATATAAACCGGCAACACGGCTAACACCATCTTGAACTCCAATTACATCTAAAGCTGGTTTAATAGGTGCTCCATATTTGCGGGTTAATCCCGAAATCATTGCATCTGCTAAACCTTGTTCCACCATCATTGCTCCAAAGTAGTTTCGATCACGCATTAATTTACGAGCATCGTATTGAGTTAAACCACGACGTTGTTGTTTTACCCAAAGCAAATCTCCAAACTCAGCTCTTCTGATTTCTTCTTCTGCCAACCAGGTATCAATAATAGGCGTATCACCCATATCAATTTGATGTAATTCTAATAATGCTAAAATCTTTTCTTTATTTCCTAATAAAATTGGTTTAGCAATACCTTCGTCTTTGGCAACTTGAGCGGCTTTTAAAATTTTATAATTATCAGCTTCGGTAAACACAACACGCTTTGGATTAGCTTTTGCTTTATTAGCAATGCTTCTCATTAATTTATTATCCTTACCTAAACGATTATCTAATTCATTTCGGTAAGCATCCCAATCTGTAATTATGTGTTTTGCAACACCACTATCAACTGCTGCTTTTGCTACTGCAGAGCTTACCGTAGAAATTAATCGGCTATCTATTGGTTTAGGAATTATATATTCAGTTCCAAAACTTAGGTTTTTTGAACCATATGCAACATTTACATAATCAGGAACACTTTCTTTTGCTAATGCTGCAATAGCAAGTGCAGCTGCTAATTTCATTTCCTCGTTTATGCATGTTGCACGAACATCCAAGGCACCTCTAAAAATAAATGGAAAGCCTAAAACGTTATTAACTTGATTAGGATGATCGCTTCTTCCTGTTGCTACAATAATATCTGGACGGGCAGCAATAGCATCTTCATAAGATATTTCTGGAGTGGGATTAGCTAAAGCAAATACAATACAATTTGGAGCCATAGAGCGAACCATGTCTTGTGATAATATATTTCCTTTTGATAAACCAACAAATACATCAGCACCTTTAATGGCCTCTTCTAATGTATTAACTTTAACGTTATCAGATGCAAAAAAAGTTTTATATTGATCTAAGTCAGAACGGTTTTTATTAATAACACCTTTACTATCAAGCATTAAAATGTTTTCTTTTTTTACACCAACGGCAATATACATTTTCGCGCAAGAGTTAGCAGAAGCACCGGCTCCGTTTATTACCAACTTTATTTCGCTCATTTTTTTTCCAGTTAATTCAACTGCGTTTAATAAACCTGCTGATGATATAATGGCTGTACCATGCTGATCATCATGCATTAAAGGAATATTTAATTCTTCTTTTAAACGACGTTCAATTTCAAAACATTCAGGCGCTTTAATATCCTCTAAATTAATTCCACC
>JBILOV010000025.1:0-16853 GCA_044374335.1 Bacteroidia bacterium
ACTTTCTTTCTGTCATTTCTATGTCCAGCTTCAACAGCTAATACCATTGTTACTGATGACATAATCAAAATAAAAGTCATTAAACCAACATAAGCCAATGGTAAATGTTGCTCAATAAACGGAAAATGCGTAAACACATTTTCTGCTTTTGGCCAAACATCCACATATTTGTGACGGATAAATCCGTAAGAAATTAATAATCCACCAAATGTTAAAGCATCTGATACTAAGAAAAACCACATCATCATTTTTCCGTAGCTTACGCCAAATGGTGATTTACCGCCATCCCAGGCGTGTTTTGAATCGATTTCTGTACTGTGAGACATAATAAAATTTACGTTTTAACGATTTTTATAAATTATGGTGCAAGTTTAACGAATAAAATACAAAAATAAAAACAAATAGACCCATAAAATATCAAGAAAATGCCAATATATTGAACAAAGTTCTAAACCAAGGGTATTTTGAGCATTATACTTTCCTTTTATACTGTTTTTAAGAGTTATTAAAATCACAACTAGACCTGCAAATAGATGTAATAAGTGTAAAAATGTAATTAAATACAAAAATGAGCCAGCTGCATTAGACGATTTTCCTCCAAAAACAATTTGTTTACTATATAATTCGCCCCAACCTGCATATTGCAAATAAGAAAAAAGGAGTCCTAAAAAAAATGTTGCTAGTAACCCAAATACAATACCTTTTTTATTGTTTTTTTTAGCCATTTGTAAAGCAAAAAACAATGTAATACTACTGGTAATTATTACAGCTGTGCTTAAATAAAAAGCATTGGGAAGATTAAACAGCAGCCAATTTCCATTATCTGCTCTAACAACATATGCACTTGTTAAGCCTGCAAATAACATAACAATACTAATAATACCAACCCACAATAATGGCTTAGATGCTTTATTTTGAGCTGCCCTCAATTCAGCTTTGTATGTTGGACTAGATTTTATTTTTTCTTTCATGATATATTAATTTAAAAATTTACAGTCAATCATTAATGCTAACTGCACAACGGGAAGATATAAAAATGAACCAAACATTAATTTACGAGCATCATCAATAGTACTCGATTTATATAAATTAAAAGCTTGAATAATAAACAAAAAACCCATGCAACTTACAACAGAAGCGGAAAGCCACCCTGTAAAATTAAATACATAAGGTGTTAATGCGATAGGAAATAGAGACAATGTATAAACTAGTATTTGTGATCGAGAACTTTTATCTCGCCCACCTTTTGATGGTAGCATAAAAAAACCTGCTCGCTGATAATCATCGTGGCTTACCCAGGCAATAGCCCAAAAATGAGGAAACTGCCAAAAAAACTGAATGCAAAATAATAATATGGCAAAAAATGTAATATGTCCAAAACCCTCTGTTGCCGCAATAGCGCCAATTAATGTAGGCAATGCTCCAGGGATAGCCCCTACAAATACTGAAAACGGAGTCATTCTTTTTAAAGGCGTATAAACTAATGCATATAAAATAATGGAAACAAAACCAATAATACCACATAAAGGGTTTGTAAAAACCCATAATAAAATAGTTCCTGTTATACCAAATACTCCACAAAAAATTAATGCCTGATTAACTGATAAATTACCTGTTGGTATTGGTCTTGCTTTAGTTCTATTCATTAGTTTATCCAAATCTTTTTCAATAATTTGATTAAACCCATTAGCTGCTGCTGTTACTAAAAATCCCCCTAAGCATATCGCTAAAACTTGTTTCCAATTAAATGTTTCTGCTACTGTAAAAAAAGTAATAATAGCCGAAAAAACAACTAAAGCTGAAAGCGTAAACTTAGTAAGTTTTAAAAATGCTTTGAACTTACTATAATTAATAGTTTCTATATCTGAAGTATGAATGTTAGTTTGCAAAGCAGCGCAAATTTAGGAAATAAATTACCATTTATTAAACTCTATCGATTTATATTTGTTATATGTATTAATAAGAAAGTTTTAATTTTAAATTTCTGACAATTATTATTTTATTAACCTCAACAATGTAACATGAAAAAACTATTTATTTTAACCTTAGCTACAATTACTATGGCATTTACAACTTCCGGCACAAAAAACTTACATGATTTTAAAGCCAAAACCTTAGATGGAAAAGATTTTAATTTTGCTGATTTAAAAGGCAAAAAAGTATTAATTGTAAATACAGCTTCTGAGTGTGGTTACACACCACAGTATAAAGACTTAGAAGCTTTATATAAAAAATACAGTTCTAAAAACTTTGTGATTATTGGTTTTCCTTGTAATGATTTTGGTGGACAAGAACCCGGCACAAGTGCTGACATTAAATCATTTTGTACTAAAAACTACGGTGTTACTTTTCAAATGATGGAAAAAGTAAGTATTGCAAAAAGTCCTATTTATAAATGGTTAACATCAAAAGCAGAAAATGGTGTTTTAGATGCAACTGTAAAATGGAATTTTAATAAATTTTTAATTGATGAAAAAGGAAATTTAGTAAAATATTTGCCTTCTTCTGTAAAACCAATGGATGTAGAAATAATAAATTGGATTGAAGGATAATAATTAATTCTTTTAAAAAATTAAGTGAATTTAAAAATCACTTATTTGCAAAACCAATCAACAACCCAAGCTAATTAGAAACTAGTTTGGGTTTTTCATTTTCACTTTTGATTATTGTAGTGCGAGTAATTAATTTTTAATATATTTATATAATACCCAACTCTTCTAAAATGTATTTAGCGCTTATTATATTTTAGAATTTTTCCATTATTTAATTTGAGAGATTTTATATTGTTTTTCATACTCTTCTTTTGAGGCTATTTCGCAGGTATTTCCAATATCATTTAATAAATCGTAAATAAAATTTCTATCAGGTAATATTTTAGCAATATGTTTTACAACAATTACTTTACTGCCAATAAAACTAATTTCATCAAATTCACTAACACTAATGATTTTAAAAAAGTTTTTATTGTTTTTGTATTTACGATAGGTTGGAAAAGTAATTTCTGTTTTTATGTCACCCTGAGCGGAGTCGAAGGACTGTTCTTTTTTTAAATTCATATGCGATGTTTCATTTAAGCATGTCGCCAATCCTTTCAATTTATCCCAATTATTTTCAATAATTGCTTCTTTCTTTTTTCTTGTCCACCTCTTTAATTTTTTTTCAAATGCAATTTCTTGATTTACGTCATCAAACGCTTCATAAAATACAAGTTCATCAGGTCTTTTGTTGTGCGTATAAGAATCTTTATTGATTCCTGAATTATGTTCAAACAATCGTCTTTCAATATCATTTGTTATTCCGGTGTAATATGATTTATTAGAACATTTAATATGTATACAAAGTAATTAGATATTCTCATTTTTCTTTAGTTTGGCTTCGACTCCGCTCAGCCTGACATAGCATGATTTTTCTCATAAAAAAAGCGTCCGCCAGTTGGCGGACGCTTTTAATTTTTAACTACATACCTTGAGGCATAGATTGACCTTGTTGTTCTTCAGGCATTAACTCCTCCATGGGAACAACAGCCGTTAAACGTTTCATCAAATCTTTTGAATGTGCATCTTGTTTAAATTGCTCAGCTAACATTACTAAACGACGCATAATTTCTTTTGACTGTCCAACTTCTCTGTTAAATGAGGCACGATGCAAAGATGTTTGAGCTTTATAAACTTTTAAATCGTTTTCATAAATATCAAATAGCTTACCGGATAATTCTGTCGCCTTTTTCATATTACCAATTTGATAATACCCTGCAATTACAGTATAAAGCGTAGCTTCGTAACGCACATTTTCATCAGGCATTTTTGCTATGCATAAATCCAAAACCTTTTCAGCTTTTTTCTTTTGACCTTTATTAATTAATGCACCTGCTAATGTTGCCATTTGCATACGCATATTTGAGGCCATACGTGTACAATTTTCATCTAAACTTACACCAGGCTGATCCAAACCACCCCAACCAAATTTATTCATGATGTTATCATACATGATGTCAGTATTTACACGTCCACCTTGAGCCATTTCACTTTCAGTATTTTTAATTGGAGTTAAGCGATACGCTAAGCCTTCTAATTGAAAATAGTCTTCTAGGCCCAAATAAGCTTCAGCACCTGTAGTTACAGCAAAATAAATAGGACGTTTCCAGTTATTATGTGCAATTAAATCCAAAACCATTAAATCGTTTTTAGTTAAGTACTGACGGTTAATTGTCCATTTAATAGATTTCACTAAACGTGCAGTATCCTTAACGGCAATTACTTTTTCACGCATTACTGTTGCTGAATCAACAGGAACGTAGAATGTTTTAGCCGGAAAATAATCTAAAGGCTTATTACCGTAATCTAATTTATTTTCTATATCATCCGACACTACAAAGTCAATTGCTTTTTTCAAACTCATTGGTCCTGCACCTTTATCCATTATATAAACTACCTCACGTTTACTTTGTGTGTATTTTTCTTCAGGTATTGTAAATGGCACTGGTGCTGATTCGTATGCCGCGCGGCGCATTTGATTTATGTACCAATCGGTTTGTAATAAACTTAAATTTACAACACGTACATCCGTTCTTATACCTTCAACCTCTTGTGCATACCATAAAGGGAATGTATCATTATCTCCATTTGTAAATAAAATAGCATTAGGCGCACAAGTATTTAAGTAATTCACCGCAAAATCTCTACTCATGGTACGTTTAGAACGGTTATGATCGTCCCAACCCTCTGCTGCCATTAATGTTGGTATTATTAAACCCAAAACAGTTGCTAAAAGTGAAGCCGTTGTTGCGTTGGTTTTTTTACTTAAAAAATCAAAAATAAATAATACACCAAAACCAATCCAAATAGAAAACGCATAGAACGAGGCGGCATAAGCATAATCACGTTCACGCGGTTGGTAAGGGTATTGATTTAAATAAACAACAATAGCTAAACCGGTTAATAAAAATAATAAAGCCACTACCCAAGTATCACCTTTATTGTTTTTTAATTGAAATAAAAATCCAAACAATCCTAAAATAAAAGGTAATGCATAAAATGAATTGCTAGCTAAGTTATTTGATGCAGCGTGAGGAACAAAAGATGTATCGCTGTCTAAAATAAAATCATCTAATCCTTTAATACCAGTTTTCCAGTTTCCCTCTAAAGGATTACCATTTAAACCTTGAATATCGTTTTGACGACCAATAAAGTTCCATGCAAAATAACGTAAGTACATATATTTTACTTGGTAACTAATAAAATAAGTTAGGTTAGCTGTAAATGTTGGAATTTGAACTTCCTCTAACTGCCCACTCTGCTCATTCATTTTTTGTTTGGTTTTATGATGGCTTTGCACATCTCCCCAATAACGGTAAGCAGCTTCGTGGTTACCTTGCTGACTCCACATACGAGGAAATACTGTACAATATTCATCTTCATAAGCCGGTACCGATTTTTTACGATCATCAACCACTGCATATTTATTTGATTTTTCATCCTTAGCATAAATAGGATCTTTATCACCAAAATATTGTTGAGATTTAGTTGGGGCATTATAGTAATTACCATACGTTAAAGGAAAATCACCGTATTGTTCACGATTTAAATATGACAACATGGTAATTGCATTTTCTGGATCATTTTCATCCATTGGTGTATTAGCCTGTGAGCGAATAATTAAAACAAAGAAAGATGAATAACCAATCAATAAAGATGTAAAGCTTATTAAAATAACATTTAACGTATTATTACTTTTTGATTTTAAATAATTAATACCATACAGCATACCACCCAGTACTAACAAACGTGTGAACATAGCGGATGCGCCATAGCCGGAAATAACCACTAAAAATGTAAATGCAACAGCTGTATAAAAACCAAATTTATAATAAGATTCTTTTTTCTTTACAGTATACATAATTAACGATGCTAGCGCAACAAACAACAATAAGAAATAAAATATAGAACCGATATTAAAGCCCATGTGTAATTTATTTACAAAAAACACTTCAAAATCAGCAGCAAACTTTACAATTTTAGGAATCATAATGTTTTGAATACCACCTAACAATACCAACGAAATAATGCCTGTAATAAAAAACGATTTCCAAGTAAATGCATATTTTTTATAATAGTAAATAAAGCAAATAGCCGGAATAGCTAATAAATTTAATAAATGCACGCCTATAGATAATCCCATTAAATAAGCTATAACTACTAACCAACGCATAGCACCCACCGGGTTTGTAGTATCTTCCTCTTCCCATTTAAGAACCGCCCAAAAAACTAAAGCTGTAAAAAAAGACGACATGGCGTAAACCTCACCCTCAACTGCCGAAAACCAAAATGAATCAGAAAATGTATAAGCTAAGCCACCAACAATACCAGCGCCAATTACAGCCCATTGTTTACCCGAAGTAAATTCTTCCTCTTTTTTAACAATAGCTTTTATCCCTAAACGCGTAATTGTCCAAAATAAAAATAAAATTGTAAATGAACTGGCTAATGCCGACATAATATTAATCATTTTACCAGCTAATGCTGGATCGCCACCTGCCAACAAAGCAAACATACGCCCAACAATCATAAAGAAGGGTGCACCTGGTGGGTGACCAACTTCTAATTTGTAAGCACAGGCAATGTACTCGCCACAATCCCAAAAGCTTGCTGTTGGCTCAATGGTTGATAAATAAGTAATAGTAGCAATGGCGAAAACAATCCACCCAATAATGTTATTTAATTTTTTAAACTGCATATTTTTATTTTAAAAAGCTATAAGATGCGAATTTAACTAAAAAATCAAGTTAAACGGAATGAATTTTTTTTTTATGATTTTTTTGTAAATGAATATTTTTTGCTATTTTTGTCGCCCGAACTTTAAATTAGTTCAGATTGTCCGATGGTGTAACTGGCAACACGACTGATTTTGGTTCAGTAGAGTCTAGGTTCGAGCCCTAGTCGGACAACAATTAAACATGATAAACCCTTGAAAATTATACTTTCAAGGGTTTTTTGTTTTTTATACATAAAAGTATTTTAATCGGATAGTTTTAACACAAATTTCATTGTATTATTTATTTGGGCGTGTCCCAATGAGCCAATGTTTGTATTATTACCAACAGTTATTTTTAGAATTAGTTAGGCTTGTTGTCCCACCACTAATAATGTTATAAATAGCTAGTGATAACACTAACAAGGGCAGAAGAGATGAGTAAACCTATGGCTGATATTTTATTTAGCTAATTCCTTTTCTATTTTAGCTTGTATTTGCTTGAAACTCAAATTTTCATTGTAAGCCTTCGCTTCATTGATTATTTCTAAAGCCTTAACATATTCTTTTTGCTCAAATAACAATTGAACTAATTTTTTATAAATCCCTCCCATCGTTTTTGATTGCGATGTGGGAAAATGTGTTTTAATAAACGCAATTCCTTTGTTTGTATACTCTAATGCTAAATTATAATTGTTTTGCTTCTCAGCAAGAGAAATTAAATATTCAAAGAACTTTTCAATATTATGTCTGTCAGTTGAATCTGTTATATTTATAAGTAAGTCTAAATAATAATTTACTTTATCAATATTGTTATATTTAAAATAAAAATCAAACAAACAATTAAAAGTATGAACGGTGCCGTGGTATTTAAAGTTACTTTTATTAAAGAAATCAACTATAGTTTTTTCTTCAATATCAATATCCTTTATATCATTTACCATTTTATTTCTGATATTAAAAACGCACATATCTGTATTCAAAACAATTTCATATGCAGGTTCTAAATCTCTACTATGTTCGCTAATAATTCCATTTTGATCTTTGGACTTCCAAATACGTGTAATTGACCATGAAACATAATTACTATAATCAAAGTATGGAAAAACCAAACCATTAGTGTCGGTGTAAACATCTTCGTAATTGTCCACAAAATCCCAGTATTTTGAATGATTGTCTTCAAACTTAAAATAATCTTTCTGCGACTTTATATCCTTAAATTTAAACTTTATGATTATCTTTTCTATAAATTTAATCACTTTGTTTTTTTGTAGTTCGTCTACAAAATACAGTTTATCTAAAAAGTTATAATTAATGCCATTGAAGTCATAAATTACATCTTCTATCAGCTCACTAGAAACTATAATACCTTTAGCCTTTTCATTAATAATAGATTTATCAACATTTGTAATTGTAATGGTATTTGAAAGTATTTCTTTCTTTTCCTCAACAGGAATTTCAACATTTTTTATCGGTTCATCCTTTTTAGTTTCCTGAATAGGAATATCAACTTGTTTTGTTGACTCATCCTTTTTAGTTTCCTCAACAGGAGTATTAACTACTACCTCTTTTTTCTTAAAAAAATCAAACAATCCCATATTTTTAATATTACGTTTAATCAAATGTATTCATTTTTTTATTCAATAACCGAACTCATCAACGATTATAAATGTAAATATGATTAAAAACAACATTAATGACTTCTAACTCGTTTATTAAAAGTTCAATCTAAACTTTGCTTTTTTCTATTAACACTTCCTGTATTTTGTTTCTCAAATCAAATAGTATTTTTATGCAAAACAGTTATTAATAATTCAAAAGAGTTTAATATGCACTATAGTTTAGTGTATTCAAATTTTATCATATTTATGCCTCAAATAGCATCAAACATTCACTGAAATTTAGCTATCTTTGCCCTCTTAAAATAATACTACCATGTTTGATAATTTATCCGATAAACTCGAAAGAGCCCTTAAAACCTTAAAAGGTCAAGGAAAAATAACTGAAATTAATGTTGCTGAAACTTTAAAAGAAGTTCGCAAAGCTTTATTAGATGCCGATGTTAACTACAAAGTAGCAAAAACGTTTACAGATACAATTAAAGAAAAAGCCCTAGGGCAAAATGTTTTAACAGTTCTTTCTCCAAGTCAGTTATTGGTTAAAATTACTCACGATGAGTTAACCCAATTAATGGGTGGACAAATGGAAGAAATTTTCCTTGGTGGAAATCCAACTATTATTTTAATGAGTGGTTTACAAGGTTCAGGTAAAACAACCTTCACTGGAAAATTAGCCAATTTCTTAAAAACTAAAAAAGGTAAAAAACCATTATTGGTAGCTTGCGATGTTTATCGTCCTGCAGCCATTGATCAATTACATGTTTTAGGTGCGCAAATTGGCGTTGATGTTTTTTCAAATAAAGAAGAAAAAAATCCAATAAAAATTGCAGAAGCTGCCATACAACAAGCTAAAGAAAATGGTAACAGTGTTATATTAATTGATACTGCTGGTCGTTTAGCAGTTGATGAAGCAATGATGAATGAAATTGCTGATTTAAAAGCCGCCATTAAGCCAACCGAAATATTATTTGTAGTGGATGCCATGACAGGGCAAGACGCTGTAAATACTGCAAAAGCCTTTAACGATCGTTTAAATTTTGATGGTGTTGTTTTAACAAAATTAGATGGTGATACTCGTGGTGGTGCTGCTTTATCCATTAAATCAGTTGTAAATAAACCAATTAAATTTATTGGTACTGGTGAGAAGATGGAAGCTCTGGATATTTTTTATCCTGAACGTATGGCCGATCGTATTTTGGGAATGGGTGACGTTGTATCTTTAGTAGAACGAGCTCAAGAACAATTTAACGAAGAAGAAGCCAGAAAATTATCTAAAAAAATTGCTAAAAATCAATTTGATTTTAACGACTTTTTAGGTCAGTTACAGCAAATTAAAAAAATGGGTAACATTAAAGATTTAGTAGGAATGATACCTGGAGTGGGCAAAGCGATGAAGGATGCAGAAATAAATGATGATGCCTTTAAAGGAATTGAAGCTATTATTGGTTCTATGACTCCAAAAGAACGCACGCAACCAGAAATATTAAATGGCTCTCGTCGTCAGCGTATTTCAAAAGGTAGCGGACAATCTATTCAGGAAGTAAATAAACTACTGAAACAATTTGAAGATACTCGTAAAATGATGCGCATGATGGGAGATAAAAACCAAATGGCAAAATTGATGAAAAATATGCCTGGAGGTATGCCTAAATTTTAATTTTTAAGTTTAGAAAGTTATTTAAAGTTTAATAATCATTCTACTTTCTTAACTTTCTTAACTAAAAACAACTTTCTTAACTTATGGTGTTAATTGACGGAAAAAAAATATCGCTTCAACTTCAAACAGAAATTGCATTTGAAGTAAAAGAATTAATTGCTAAAGGTAAAAAACAACCGCATTTAGCAGCTATTTTAGTGGGAGATGATCCAGCTTCGCAAACGTATGTAGCCAGTAAAGTAAAAGCCTGCGAGAATGTTGGATTTAAATCAACCCTAGTAAAATTTGAATCATACGTTTCTGAACAAAAATTATTATCTAAAATTGATGAGTTAAATAACGACGATGATATTGATGGTTACATTGTTCAATTGCCATTACCTCGACATATTTCTGAACAAAAAATTATTGAAGCCATAAAACCAAGTAAAGATGTAGATGGATTTCATCCCATTAATGTTGGTCGTTTAGTATTAAATTTACCAACCTATGTAAGTGCTACACCGTTTGGTATAGTTCAGTTACTAGAACGTTATAATATTGTAACAGATGGCAAACACTGCGTAGTTATAGGAAGAAGCCATATTGTAGGTTCGCCAATGAGTATTTTAATGGCCAAAAATACTAACCTTGGTAATTGTACTGTAACACTTTGCCATAGCCATACAAAAAATTTAAAAGAGCATACGTTAAATGCAGATATTATTATTGCTGCAATTGGAAAACCAAATTTTGTAACAGCAGATATGGTAAAAGAAGGAGCAGTAATTATTGATGTTGGTATTAACAGGGTAGATGATACAACTAAAAAAAGTGGTTTTAAATTAGTGGGAGATGTGCAGTTTGATGAAGTTTCGCTAAAGGCATCTTATATAACTCCTGTGCCGGGAGGGGTTGGGCCTATGACTATTGCCTCTTTATTAAAAAATACGCTGATTGCTGCAAAGAAGGAATTTTAATAAATTCAATAAAAAACAAAAGTCTCGGTTACTACCCCGAGACTTTCTAACTAACCAATCTAAAACTAAACTATACTAAAACTTACTACCAATAGTAAATGCAATTGTTGTGCCAGAGTTTTTTAAGCTTGTTTTATCTACAAAATTTGGATTATACATATAGTAGTTGTCATTACTCATACTTCTGGTAAAAGAAATGTCAACATACATTTTTTCTCTTCTAAAACCAACACCTCCGGTAAAAAATGATTTTACAAAATCACCGGAAAATGTTTCTCCAAAAGGACTTCCATACATAGCGTATCCAAATCTTAAAAACATAGGTTGAAGATTAGCTTCTGCTCCTACTCTTAAATTAGATGTCTGATTATATTTGTTTCTAATTGTAGTGTTTACATCTGTAAATACCTGCGGGCTACTTTGCAAAGCAGCTTGCTTATAATTAATAATATCATAATCAATATTAATAGCACCTAACTTTTTATATAATAAAGCCAAACTCCCTGTAAATTTCATTGGAGTAATAACTTGGTAATTAAATTTACCACCATTATCTGGAGGATATTGAGTTGTAAATGATCCACCTTCATCATAATTAGCAGTCATTTTATAAACATAACCGTCAGTTAAATTGTAAATAGTTGGCGAATGAAAACTAGCACCTAATCTAATAAAGTCAGCGGCACGATAAATAACTCCTAATTTTAAATTATAACCTGTTCCTGTAGTTTTATAAGTTTCCTGATAGGAAAGATCTCTAAATCCTCCAACACCTTCGGAAAGGTAAGAATATGTTGGAGAAGTATTTGTAGCTAATCTCATAGAATCTTTATCATCAATTTCGGAGTAAACTGAATTATAATTATAGTTTACTGTTGGAATTCCTAAAGTAGCACCTATATATAATTTATCCTTATAACCATAAGCATAATTAAAACACCATTCATTAATTCTGCCGGTTGTTTCAATGGTTTTGGTTTGCTTTAAATCATACTTGGGATTAATAATACTTGCATATTGATTTGAAATTGTATCAATTAAATCAATTAAGTAATTATCATACGCCATGCCAGTATAACCATTATCTAAATTTGTTAAAGTTTTACCATTAGCTAAAGATAAAAAATCGTTGGCAATACTTTTAAAATTCGAGCGCCCTTCAATACTAGCATTGCTCGCAAAATTAATAATTTGATTACACGATAATCCTAAAGCATGATGATTATCAGGTTGCACCTTACTATTCCATGCGCCTAACAATGTTAATCCATCAAATGGAACATTAGCTTTATAATTTTTATTAGATGTGCCATTATGATTGGCCTCAACAGAAAAAAAACGTAAACCAAAAGATATGTTAATATCCCCTTTTTTATATAAGCCTATACCTGCCGGATTATTACCCATGCAGGAACCATCAGCTCCCAATGCCCCAAAAGAACCTGCCATTGCTTTGCTTCGTGAGGTGCCACCAAAATATGTTTGAGAATATCGTATAGCATCAATATCATTTTGCGATATAATATCGAATGATAACAATGCAATTGATGCAATACAAAATAATAGTTTCATGATAAAAATTTTAAATAAGATACTTATTATCTAGGACGACGCGCTCCGTTATTACTTGGAGAATTTTCAGCACCCCTATTTGGAGTTTTTGGAGATTCATTGTTGTTTTGTCTTACCGGTGTTTCAAAACGAGGGGAAACATCCATATTATGTTTAACCGGCATATCACTTTTTCCCGGATTTCTAATAGGCTCTTTTACCGGAACAACATTCTCATTATTTCTTACTGGATGATTAATAATATGCTCATCATTATTATTTGTTCTTATTGGCTGATTGTTACCTCTAATTGGAGTTGCTTCTGTATTATTTCTTGTAGGAGAAGTTTCGCCATTATTTCTAATTGGTGCATTTTTTATTCCTCCTGTTCCAATTGGAACTCCAGAATTATTATCACGAACTGGTTCTATCTTGCTGCTTTTTCTTGGATTTTCGAGCCCAGCAAATTTAACTGAGTTATTTTGTTGTTCAGTAACTGCATTAATATAATTATCTGCATAAGATTCTCTTTTTACGACTGATGTAGGATTAGAAGTTCTGCGACTGTTTCCTCCGCCATGCGACGTTCGTGGACCATAAGTATAACTGCTGTTATTATCATACCCGTTATAATAACCCCATCCATTATAAGCATTATGGTAACCCGAATATCCATAAATACTACCATAACCATAAGGATTTCCAAAACCAAATGAACTTGCATAACCGTAGGGATTACCATACCCATAATAATTGCCAAACATACCATTATTAAATCCGTTGTTATAACCTTGCATATATGCAGACATATAAGGATTGTAACCACCATAACAATTAAATTGATTGCCATAACCCCAACCCCAACTACTATAAAAATTTATAGATGGATTGTAGCTATATGAATTATAACTTGATCCCCACCAACTATAACCATTATAAACACTTACTCCGTAATTATAAGGATTTTGATTGTACCAGTATGAATTTGTATAATAATTATCATAATAGCCTAAGCCACTGATATTATTATTAAAACGCTTTACACGTGTAGCATACTCGTAATCATAGTAATCATCGTATTTAAATTCTCTTTCTTTATAATTAGGATTAGCGTCATCCAACTCTTTTTGAGCTTTAGCAAGGGCGGCAATTGAATCATTGTATCGCTTATCTGCCACTTCTCGCTTATGTCTTTTTTCTGCTGTTATACGAGCCTCTTCAATTCTATCTTCCGCAGGGTTAGCATAAACATCATCATTATTATAAGATGTTACCCCTTTTTGTTGAATTGCGCAAGACGATAGAATTACTATTGCCAAGCTACATGTAAATAATAATTTTTTCATTTTATTAGTTTTTAAAATATCAGACGTAAACGTCCAATAAAAGTTTAAATTTGCACGGGGAATGCACAGTAAATTTACAAATAAAATGCCAATACCCAATAGAAAAACACATTTTAACATTTGTTAATAATCATGAGTAAAGAATTGACATCGCGCGCAGACGATTACAGTAAATGGTACAACGATTTAGTTGTTAAGGCTGACTTGGCAGACCATTCAGCCGTAAGAGGTTGTATGGTTATAAAGCCATACGGTTATGGTATTTGGGAAAATATGCAAAAAGCATTAGATAAAATGTTTAAAGACACAGGTCATCAAAATGCCTATTTTCCTTTATTCATTCCTAAAAGTTTATTTGAAGCTGAAGAAAAAAATGCAGAAGGTTTTGCAAAAGAATGTGCCATTGTAACTCATTACCGTTTAAAAACAGATCCTAATAATAAAGGGAAATTAATGGTTGATCCCGAAGCTAAATTGGAAGAAGAGCTAATTGTCCGTCCTACAAGTGAAGCGATTATTTGGAATACTTATAAAAGCTGGATTCAATCCTATAGAGATTTGCCTATTTTAGTAAATCAATGGGCAAATGTAGTACGCTGGGAAATGCGTACTCGTTTATTTTTACGAACTGCCGAATTCCTTTGGCAAGAAGGTCACACGGCGCATGCCACTAAAGAAGAAGCTATTTCAGAAACAAAACAAATGTTAGAAGTGTATGCTGATTTTGTAGAAAACTGGATGGCGGTTCCGGTTGTAAAAGGCGTAAAATCAGCTAATGAGCGTTTTGCAGGTGCAGATGACACTTACTGTATTGAAGCGTTAATGCAAGATGGGAAAGCATTACAAGCGGGAACGTCACACTTTTTAGGTCAAAATTTTGCTAAAGCCTTTGATGTAAAATATGTAACAAAAGACAATAAACAAGAATATGTTTGGGCTACTTCTTGGGGAGTTTCTACTCGTTTAATTGGAGCTTTAATTATGAGTCATAGTGATGATAAGGGATTAGTATTGCCTCCAAAATTAGCACCAATACAAGTAGTTATTGTGCCAATTTATAAAGGCGATGAAGGCCTAGCTAAAGTTTCGGCAGTAGCTAACGCTATTAAAAAGAAATTACAGGCAAAAGGAATTTCTGTAAAATATGATGACAGAGATTCTCAGCGTCCGGGGTGGAAATTTGCTGAGTATGAATTAAAAGGAGTTCCTGTTCGCATTGCTATTGGTGAAAGAGATTTAGAAAACGGCACCGTTGAAATTGCTCGTAGAGATTTATTAACAAAAGAAACAGTTGGTCTTGAAGGTATTGATGTTCTAATTGAAAATCTCTTAAACGATATACAATCAAATTTATTTAATAAAGCCAAAACTCGAAATGAAGAATTAACTACAACTGTAAATTCATACGAAGAGTTTAAAAAAGTGCTAGATGAAAAACCAGGATTTGTATATGCGCATTGGGATGGTACACCTGAAACCGAAGAAAAAATTAAAGAGGAAACAAAAGCAACCATTCGTTGTATTCCTTTAAATAACAAGTTGGAAGAAGGCATTTGCATTTATAGCGGAAAACCAAGCAATCAGCGTGTATTATTTGCAAGGGCTTACTAATAAAAAATGATTAAATAAATGATTACGAATAAAAATACGAATTTACGAATTTGTGTATGATAGAAGTTTAGAACTACAATTCATCAAACACAGAGTTAAACACAGCATTCGCTAGATTCGTATACTCGTAGAAAATTCGTAATCATAATTAAGGACAAGAAATAAAAAACATTAAACAGAATTATGGCAACATTAGTAATTTTTAGACATGGACAAAGCACATGGAATTTAGAAAATAAATTTACAGGTTGGGTTGATGTTGATTTAACAGAAAAAGGAATTCAGGAAGCAAAAAATGCAGGAGAAAAATTAAAACCATTTAAGTTTGATCTAGCTTATGCATCCGATTTAAAACGTGCACAAAACACTTTAAAATTAGCTCTTAAAACATCTAACCAAGCTAACGTTCCAACAACATACAACAAAGCACTAAACGAACGCATGTATGGCGACTTACAAGGGCTAGATAAAACAGAAACTGCTCAAAAATTTGGAGAAGATCAAGTTAAAATCTGGAGAAGAAGTTACGATATTGCTCCTCCAAACGGAGAAAGTTTAAAAGATACAGCAGCACGCGTTATCCCCTATTTTAAAGCTGAAATTGAACCTAAATTAAAAGAAGGAAAAAACATTGTGATAGCAGCACATGGCAATAGTTTAAGAGCTTTAATTATGTATTTGGAAAACTTAACACCTCAACAAATTTTAGAATTTGAAATTGGAACAGCTATTCCTCGTCATTATGAATTAAATGATGACTTAAAAGTTTTAAAAGCTGAAAACATTTAAATAATGAACCAACAATTTTTAAATAACGAAAGTAAAACAATAGCCATTGATTTTGATGGGACAATTGTGGAACATGATTATCCAAGAATTGGAAAAGAAATGTTATTTGCTTTTGCTACAATAAAAGAATTACAAAAAAAAGGACATAAATTAATTTTACACACATACCGCACTGGTAGTTTATTAGAAGATGCTGTTGATTTTTGTAAAAAAAATGGTGTAGAATTTTATGCTGTAAATAAAAATTATCCTGAAGAAATTATTACTGAGGATACCCCTAGAAAATTAAACGTAGATATTTTTATTGATGATAGAAATGTAGGTGGCTTTTTAGGCTGGAGTTCCACATGGCAAATTCTTCATCCAGAAGGGGGCGATTTTAACCATATGGTTAAAAATCCAGAGGCTCATAACAATTACAAACAAGAAAAAACATTTTTTCAAAAAATATTTGGCAAATGATTATCCTAAAAAACAGAGAAGAAATAGAATTAATGAGAGAATCTGCGTTAAGCGTATCTCGAACATTAGGAATCATTGCTAAAGAAATTAAACCCGGCGTTACAACTTTATA
>JBILOV010000101.1:0-7780 GCA_044374335.1 Bacteroidia bacterium
TTTGTGTGCTAATGAACATAAATTTACCAGAGAAGAACAAGATGCCTTTGCAATTGAATCATATAAACGATCTGCAGCAGCTTGGGCAGCAGGTAAATTTAAAGAAGAAATTGTACCAGTTGAAATTGTTACCAAAAAAGGCACAACATTATTTTCTGAAGATGAAGAATATAAAAATGTAAATTTTGAAAAAATACCGGGTTTAAAAGCAGTGTTTTCTAAAGATGGTACTGTTACTGCAGCTAATGCATCAACTATGAATGATGGAGCAGCTGCCTTGGTTTTAATGAGTAAAGAAAAAGCAGAGGCTTTAGGTTTAAAACCTTTGGCTAAAATAAGAGGCTTCGCAGATGCAGCTCAAGCACCCGAGTGGTTTACAACAACACCTTCTATTGCATTACCAAAAGCTGCAGAAAAGGCAGGGTTAAAAGTTAGCGATATTGATTATTTTGAATTAAATGAAGCTTTTGCTGTTGTTGGATTAGTTAACATGAAATTAATGAATTTAGATTCTTCAAAAGTAAATGTAAATGGCGGTGCCGTTTCTTTAGGACACCCATTAGGTTGTTCTGGAGCTCGTGTAATAGTTACCTTAATTAATGTTTTAAAACAAAATAATGCTAAAATTGGTGGCGCAGCTATTTGCAATGGTGGCGGTGGTGCTAGCGCATTGGTTATTGAAAATATGTAATCATTGTTTGATTAAGAAAACACTCAAACATTAGTTGTGTTTGGGTGTTTTTTTTGAGATATACATTTTACAATGACTAAATAGTATTGCCTTTTTTGAGGTGTATTTTTATATATTATGTTTGTGATTGTATTGTAATTTTGATATCTATTTTTTAAATAATAAAATATTTTAATGATTCATTAAACTTAGCATCAATTATGATAAAATTTTATTTAATAGATTTGCATAATCTTTTGCGCAATTTTCTCTAGAATATTTATCGATTGAAGTTGAATTTATAAAAAGCTGATTGGTTTTATATTTTTGATATAACTCTACAACAGCTTTTTTTGTTCCTTCGTAATCATCAAAATGAACCATAGTTCCTGCATGTGTATTTTTTAATATCGCAGCTGCATCTGCATCTGGCAAGCCAATTCCAAAAATAGGTCGTTTAGCGGCTAAATATTCAAACAACTTACCGGATAAAACTCCAGCGTTATTTGGCGTATTATTTAGTGCTAATAATAAAACGGGCGATTGCGCCATCAATTTTACAACATCGCTGTGGGGTAAATAATCTGTTTTTTGAGAATTATCTAAAATTCCATTTTGCTTTAAACTTTCAAAGGCAATCGCATCTGTTTTTCCAGTAAACTTTATTACCAAATCTCTTTTTAAATCTGGATTTTCTTCACATAACTCACCTAATACTTTCCAAAGCGTATAAGGGTTTCTGTCTTTATTTAAAGCACCGATATGATGAAATAAAAAACCTTCTAGCATAGGAGAATCAACCCCGATAGCTATCGGGGTAAAATCATCAGTATCAAAACCGTTAGTAATCACATCTACTTTTCGGTTACCTAATTTCTCCAAATCTTTGCCGCAAGATGGACTAATGGTTACTACTTTATCGGCATGAGTTAAAACCTGATGCTCTAATTTTTTATGTTTATTATCTGCAAACGATGATAATTTTAATTGGCTGTAAAAATCTATTTGAGTCCACGGATCTCTAAAATCAGCTATCCAAGGTAAATTAAATTTTTGCTTTAGTCCCATGGCAATAAGGTGCATACTATGTGGTGGACCTGTACTAATAATAGCATCAATCTTGTTTTTTATAATATAATCAGACAAATAAGAAATAGAAGGTTTAATCCAAAAATTACGAGCATCAGGAATAAAAAAATTACCACGCACCCAAATCATAGCAGATTGCATTAATGTATTTTCTTTTCCTTCAGATAAAAAACCTTGATTTACTGTTTCTGTTTTTTTCTTCCGCATAATCTTACGATAGATATCGTATGGCTCCGTAATTTGAGTTTTTAAAACTGTTAAATCATTTGGAATATCTTTTAAAAGTGTTTCATCATTAATAGGAAAATCAGGATTAGAAGGCGTATAAATAATAGGTTCCCAACCAAACTGTCTGAAATATTTACTAAACTTAAGCCAACGCTGAACACCTGCCCCACCAGTTGGTGGCCAATAATAAGTAATGATGAGAACTTTTTTCACAATTTAATTTTTACTCTTAATTAATGTAGATTTTATCATATCAAATATTTCAGGAGATAATCTAAATTGATAAATAAAACCAATATAAACCAATGAAACAATTGAACCTTTGATTAATAAATTGGCAATTGCATTTAAACTTAAATCCGGAAATATATATCCTATAAATGTGCAGGTAAAAATAAGCAGCAAAATTATAAATGATTTGATTGAATAAGGTTGAAACTTAAATTTGTAATAAATAAAACTAAATTTAGAAAAATTATAAATTAAAGATCCTGAAGCTGAAGCTATAGCTGCTCCATAAATGCCGTAGATAGGAATTAAAATGATATTTAACAGTACTGTTATAAATAAGGTTCCAACCAATAAAACGGTTCCTAATACATAATGTTTTGAATAAAAGATGATGGCAGAATTTATGCCTGTTGATATATTAATTAGCGCTGCAATACTTACTATATAAACTACATTTAAACATTGTAAATATAAATTTGGTAAATGACCAATTTGATAAACGTATTGCGTACACGTATTAATTCCTATAAATAATAAACCACCTATAATTAATAAATACTTGACAGAGTCTTTATATATTTTTTCAATTTCAGTAAAATTTTCTTTTGCAAAATTGTCGGCTATTTTTGTATGACTAATACGCTCTAATGCTCCTAGTGGAACTTCAATAAAAGAAGCTATAAATATAGCAGTGGTATAAACTGCTACCAACTCTAAAGAATTGGTTCCTAAAAACAACACATCTATTTTTCGCAAAGCAATAGAAGCAAATGAAGCAAGACATAACAATAAACCAAATTTCATCATTTTTTTTAAGGAATGTTCTCTTAAAATATTTACGTTTGGTTTAAAAGAAATTGAATCGACAAACAAAATATATCCAACAATAACAATCAATTCAATAGCATATAACCCAATAAATAAATACACATAATAATCTAAAGAAATCCATTTATTGAAGTACATCACAGTAATAACGATAGTTCCAAGCCTTAAACAAATGTCATTTAAAAAAGACGGAATGGTAGATTTAAATAACGCCTGACAATAAGCAGTAGTAATAGTTATAGCAGAAACAATAAAAGTAAAAGGAATAATAAAACTAAAATACTGAACAAATAAACTTGCTTTATCTATATAATGACTAGTAATTGTGGGTTTAAAAATCAATAAGCTAATAGCTGATAAAATAAATCCCACAAAAAACACCAGTAGTATAATTCCGGCAAAACCATTATGTTTTTGATCTTTATCTTTAAAAAAAGGGAAAAACTTAACGATAATGTTTGGTAAGCCTAATGGAACTGCTAATCCGATGATATACGCAAAATCATACAATAAACGAGTTAAGCCTAGCTCTTCGGGAGTTAATAATTTAGGTTGAATGAAAATAATATTGATAGCACCTATCAATATACCTATATAGGTAATAATGGTATTTTTTATGCCTTGTCGTTTTATAACTCCCACTCTATATTAATTTATTGACAGCTAATAGCAATTTTTCTTTTCTATTTTCAAAAGTATAATTCAGAACTATTCTTTGTCTCGCTTTTTTCCCAAGTTTATCTAATTCAAAATTATTTAAAGCGGTATTCATTAATTCATAAAGTTCGTTAATGTTTTTATGTTTTAAAATATACCCGCAATCCGAAACAATATCTGACATTCCACCAACATTTGAAACGATAGGCACACATTCACATAACATCCCTTCTGATAGGGCATTAGGGAAACCTTCTGACAAAGAGAGTTGCATATAAAATTGCATTTTGCTTAAAAATAGTCTTAGTTCATTGTTAGGAATTTTATCTAATAACTTTATATTTGAAGGTGTTGGTTTATCAATGCCCAATCCTCCAATAATATAAAATGTACACTGAGGAAATTTAGGGGCGATTTCAAATATCAAATCAATACCTTTTAAATTAAATCCAAATCGCGAATCTAATCCAGCGCCTATGGTTACAAAACTGTTTTTTTCTTTCTCTGTATCGCAAAACCATTTTTGAGAATCATAACCATTATAAATTACTTGATAAGGTGTTTTAATATTTGGGATAAAAAAATGATAGCCTTGTTTCTTAAAATCATTTGATTGATAAGTATAATTATATTCTACCAAGGTTTGATGTACTGGTAAAATTAGGTGACATGATTTAAATGAAAATGCTGTCGTTTTTGCTAAAAGTTTATTATTAAAATTACCATAACCAATGGAAGGGAAAGAAACGCAATCGGTTCCTCCTGCTACTATAATAGATTTTTTGAAGAAAATTTTTGAAAATAAAATTGGCAAAAAAGAATGATGTCCGGCAAATTGACAAATAACTAATTGTGCATTAATAATATTTGAAATAATAAAAACGATTTGATTAAAAAACAAAGAAAGGTATTTCTTCTTGTTGCTTGTATCAAAGAAAAAATCAACTACATCATATTTTTCTTGCAAAATTTCAATGTCCTTAATTACAAAAGACGATTTACCTGCATGAAAATATAATAGCTTAGCTTTCACTATTTTTTAAGCTAATTTACTTTTAGTATTTTCTATTGCGCGAATTATTTTACTCTTTACATTAACATTATTAACTGTTAAATCTTTTTTCATCACAATCGCTAAATAATCATTCACATCAAAATGCAATGAATAGGGATTCATTGAGTATAATTTAAAGCCATATGGATAAGAATTATTTAATAAATCTTGCATTGATAAAGATTGATCAATAATTTGAAGTTTAGCTGGATCGTTTGCACGAACCCAATTTAAATAATTAGGTTCAGGAATATTAATAATTACTGTTGCATTTGGAGTTGTTAATTCAGCAATAGTCTTAAAAATATTTGCATGCTGTTCAACCGGAATATGCTCCAATACATCAGGAAAAACAACAAAATCAAATTTAGTTTTGTGAGTAAAATGACTCATGTCATTAACTAAAAACTCTGATTTTTTATGAAACGCATTGCGCTTTTTAGCCATTTCAATACTTTCAGAACTTATATCTAAGCCAACAAAACTACCTTCGGAAATGTATTTTAAAATTAAATTACTTACGGTTCCAATTCCGCAACCAATTTCTAACACATTAGAATTAGATTTTAATCCCGCATTCTTTAAGTTTTTTAAAATAGTTCGGTGTCTAATATTAATGCCTAACTGTTTTTGATGCTCCTTAAATGTATCGTAATACTCTTTTACTTCTTCTTTACTTGCCATACATCAAATATACAAATCAGTTGAGATATAAAAAATGAATCCTATAAAATAACTCTTAAAGTATTATGGTTATGTTTAATGAGATGCTATTTAATAATCCTTAAAAATGAAAAACCCCATCCGTAATTATGAATGGGGTTTTAAAATAATATGAATTAATTATTTTACTTTAAAAGCTGCCTTTACTTTAGCAACGTAATCTAATTTTTCCCAAGTAAACAACTCAACTTTCATTGTTTTTGTTTTTCCATCAGGAGATTTAAAAGTTTTAGTAACCACTTCGTTTTTACGACCCATGTGGCCGTAAGCAGCAGTTTCACTATAAATTGGTGTACGTAATTTAAAACGTTGTTCAATAAAGTAAGGGCGCATATCAAATACTTTTGATACTATTTTAGCTATTTCACCATCAGTCATTTTTACTTTTGCAGTGCCATAAGTATCAATAAAAATACCCATTGGTTGTGCAACACCAATTGCATAAGATACTTGAACTAAAACTTCAGTACAAATACCTGCTGCCACTAAATTTTTTGCAATATGACGAGTAGCATAAGCAGCAGAACGGTCAACTTTACTAGGGTCTTTACCAGAGAAAGCGCCACCACCGTGAGCACCTTTTCCACCGTAAGTATCTACAATAATTTTACGGCCAGTTAAACCAGTGTCTCCATGAGGACCGCCAATAACAAATTTACCAGTTGGATTAATATGGTAATTGATTTTATTATTAAATAAATGTGCGTATTTAGGATAGTTCTTTTTAACACGAGGTATTAAAATTTCAACGATATCTTTTTTGATTTTAGCTAACATTTTTTGCTCAGGTCCAAAATCATCATGTTGTGTTGATACAACAATAGCATCAATACGAATAGGAGTATTGTTATCATCATACTCTAAGGTAACTTGTGATTTTGCATCAGGACGTAAATATTTTATTTCTTTATTCTCTCTGCGTAAAGCTGCTAATTCTAACAAAATACCATGAGCTAAATCTAATGCTAAAGGCATGTAGTTTGCTGTTTCATTAGTTGCATAACCAAACATCATTCCTTGATCACCTGCACCTTGCTCTTCTTTTTTCTTTCTATCAACCCCTTGATTAATATCAGCAGATTGTTCGTGAATAGCTGATAAGATGCCACAAGAGTTAGCCTCAAACATGTATTCAGATTTAGTATATCCAATTTTACGAATTACTTCTCGAGCAATTTCTTGAACATCTAAATAAGCCTTAGATTTTACTTCACCAGCTAAAATTACTTGTCCAGTTGTAACTAACGTTTCGCAAGCTACTTTACTTTGAGGATCAAATGCTAAAAAGTTATCAATTAAAGCGTCTGAAATTTGATCGGCAACCTTATCCGGATGGCCTTCTGATACTGATTCTGAGGTGAAAAGATATCCCATTTTTTATTTATGTTGGTTTTTAATTAGTAATTTTTTATTAGTAGTGCAACAAATTTAAAGTTTTGAATTGGTATTAAAAAAAATGTTTTGAACAATAACATCTTCAATAGTTTATAGCAAACTAATCATAAAATAGCCTTATCAAAAAATGTGATAAGGCTATTTTATTGTAAACTTTATATTTGATTATTATTTCACTTTATACATCCAATGTAATGTATCTTCTATTTTGCCTTTACGAATATTTCTTAAAGTTTCATCTATTTTTGGCGAAAATTTACGTTCTTCAACTGGCGGTAATGAATAGTAATTATCAACATGACCAATTCCAATAATTTGAGCAACAGTTGCTGCCGTGCCAACTCCAAATGCTTCTTTCAAAGTGCCTGAGGCATGGGCTTCTAAAATTTCATTTATTGAAACTTTACGTTCTTCAACTTTCATTCCCCATTCCTTGGCTAAAGCTAGTACACTTTTGCGAGTAATTCCATCCAAAATTGTATCACTTAAAGCAGGTGTTACAACTGTATCTCCAATTACAAACATTAGATTCATGGTCCCTGATTCTTCTACAAAAGAATGTGTTTTTGCATCAGTCCAAATAACTTGTTGGTATCCTTTTTGTTGCGCCAATCTTGTAGGAAATAAACTGCGCCCATAATTTCCTGCCGCTTTTACAAATCCAACTCCACCTTCTACGGCTCGTATATAATTTGTTTCAATTAATACTTTTATTGGCTCAGAATAATATTTACCGGCAGGACAAGTAATAATTACAAATTTATAAGTATCGCTAGTTTTTACACCAATAGCTTCATCTGTTGCAATTAAAAATGGTCTTATATATAATGAACCAGTTTCTGAAGTTGGAACCCAAGCTTCATCTAATTTTAATAACTCAATTAATCCACCCATGAAAATCTCTT
>JBILOV010000078.1:0-9019 GCA_044374335.1 Bacteroidia bacterium
GGTCTAAAAACGCTTACTTCTCCATTTTCAGATTTATAAGCTTTCATACCTTCAAAAATAGCTTGACCATAGTGTAAGGCAGACATTGCATAGCTCATAGGCATATCTTGATAAGGCATAATGTAAGCTTTCTCCCATTTACCATTTGCATATTCAGCAATAAACATATGATCCGAAAAACATTTCCCAAAAGGAACATCATTTACATCATACTCAGTAACTCTACTATGAGTTGTTTTTTCTATTTTAATTTCAGCGTTTGCAGTCATATAGTTTTATTGTATTAAACAAATTAGCACATAATTTTTGTCAGTACAAACATTTTTGTCGATTATTTTAGTGTAATAGAGAAAAATTATTTGTCTTGTATTTTATTTGAGAAGAATTTGATTTACATATTATTTAATTATTTTCGTGCGAATTACTAATAAATTGAGGTTTACAATCTATATTTTATGGTTCGGGTTATTATTTCCTTCGCACTTTATGGCAGAAGGAGAACCGAAAAAGGACACAACGCGCCTTAGGAAAAACGTGTCTGTTATAGCACCTAAAAAATCAAATAATACCAAAATTCTATTAATTAATTTGATTGATTCTTTGCTCGATTTAGAAATCATTGAGGAAAGAGAATTAGAACTCATAAGATATTACAATAGTATATTATCTTTAAATGAAACTAATATAAATAAAGTAAAACACACTAATTTTCCGGCAACTAATTTTTATGATGGTTTTGATGAAAATACTATTTTTCAAATTTCAAACTTTAATTTATTTCCTAAATCTCAAATTATTAGAATAGAATGTGATTCGTTAGGACTTTATAACCATCCTATCATTGGGCAGATAAATTCCAAATTCGGTTGGAGAGATGGTAGAATGCATAAAGGAATTGATATAAATTTAAATAAAGGTGATGCTATTGTTTCTGCATTTGATGGAATGGTTCGTATTGCTAATTTTAAAGGAACTTATGGAAATGTTGTTATTATAAGGCACTATAATGGATTGGAAACTGTTTATGCTCATTTATCTAAAATAAAAGTTAAGGCTGGACAAATAGTTTTATCAGGTCAAATAATAGGTCTTGGGGGAAGCACAGGAAGAAGTAGTGGTCCGCATTTGCATTTTGAAGTAAGATTTAAAGGGCAGCCCATAAATCCTTCCTCCATTATTTCATTTGCAGAAAACAAAACATTTAATGATTCTATTATTGTAAAAAAATCTCAATACGGAATTTGTGCTTTTCCGAGTAATGCAACTATTCACACTATTGAACGAGGAGATACTTGGTTTGAAGTTGCAAAGGCATATGGTTTAACAATGAAAGAATTATGTATACTAAATTCTACTAATAAACGTTATTATCTTAAAATAGGCCAAAAATTAAGAGTTAATTAATACAAACTCATTCTTCATTAAAACTATATTTGTAACGTATGCAAATTAATCCAACAACACTAAAAGATATAGCTGCTCTTATAGGTGCAGAATATATTGGAAATGAAAATCATCTAATTACAGGTTTTAACGAGATACATCGTGTTAATGCTGGAGATGTTGTATTTGTTGACCATCCCAAATATTATAATAAAGCACTTCAATCTTTAGCTACTACCATTATTATTAATAAAAAGGTTGATTGCCCCGAAGGTAAAGCTCTAATTATACATACAGAACCATTTACAGCGTTCAACATTTTAACGCAACATTTTCAGCCCAAACACTATTCAATGCAACCAATAAGTTCATCAGCTAAAATTGGAAATAATCCAATTATTATGCCCGGTTGCTATATTGGCAATCATGTTATTATTGGCGACAATTGCATTCTTCATCCCAATGTAGTGATATATGACCGTTGCGAAATTGGTAATAATGTGATTATACATGCAGGCTCTGTTATTGGTTCGGATGGATTTTATTATAAAAATCGTAAAACACATTTCGAACAATTTCAATCGTGCGGAAATGTTATTATTCATGATAATGTGCACATTGGAGCCAATTGCACATTCGACAGAGGCGTTACAGCTTCCACTATTATTGGAAAAGGAACTGTTATTGATAATCAGGTTCATTTAGCCCATGATGTTATAATTGGCGAAAATTGTTTGTTTGCTTCGGGTAATACAATTGCAGGTTGTAGCACAATAGGCAACAATGTTACTATGTGGGGGCAAGTGGGAGTATCGAGTGATATTACAATTGGTGATGGGGCTGTTATTCAAGCGCAAAGTGGCGTTGGAGAAAATGTTCCTGCCGGTAAAGTTTATTTTGGTACACCTGCCAATGATGCCAAATTTAAATTGAGAGAAATTTTTGCAGTAAAACAATTACCGTCTTTAATTCATAAATTATACGACAAGTAAATTGAAAAACTCCAAATTAAATACAAAAACAAACTCTAATTCGGTTAAAGACGTAAAGTTAAATGCCTTATTAGAAATGACGAAAGCCATTAATAATAATGTTAGCACGGCTCAGCTACTTGATATCTATCAAGAAATATTAGAAAACAGATTAAACGTTGGTAAATTGGTGCTATTTAGTTTTACAACTGAATGGACTTGTATTTTAAAGTACGGAGTTGATAAAGATTATAATCACTTACTGTTTGAACCCGAATTACTGGAGATTAAGGAAATTGAAACTATCTCCTATTCAAAAGGAAATTTAAGTCAAAAATTTGAGATCGTAATTCCTGTTTATCACAAACAAACACCTCTTGCATTTGTATTATTGGGCGATTTAGATGAGAAAAAAATTGAAATGAGTTCTGCTATCAAACATTTGCCATTCATTCAAACACTCACTAACGTGATGATAGTTGCTATTGAAAATAAAAAGCTATATAAAGCGTCTATTCAAAAAGCAACGATTCAAAAAGAATTAGAATTAGCCCAAGGCATGCAAAAATTATTATTTCCATCTTCTTTACCAAATATAGAAGAGTTAGAAATGAATGCATTATACCTTCCACATCAGCAGGTTGGAGGCGATTATTACGATGTGATTTGGATTAATGAAGTGGAATTAGTGTTTTGTTTAGCAGATGTTTCAGGAAAAGGTGTAGCTGCAGCATTACTGATGAGTAACTTACAAGCAGCTTTACGTGTATTATTAAAATACACTCAAAATTTAACAGAAATAGTAATTGACATCAATCAACTAATTTGTGATAACGCTAAAAGTGAAAAATTTATCACTTTATTTATTGCAAAATATAATATTGGTACAAGAAAATTGTCTTATATAAATGCCGGACATAATGCACCAATTTTATTAAATAATAATAAAACAATTGCTTTAGATAAAGGTTGTACTCTTTTGGGAATTACAAATCCTTTACAATTTTTAGAAAATGAGACCTTGTTAGTTTCTGCACAGTCTATTTTATTTGCCTATACTGATGGACTAACGGATACTGTTAATAGTAAGGATGAGGCTTTATCTATTGATGAAATTGAAAACATATTAATCAAAAATAAAAACTCTAACTGTGAATTCATCAACAAGGCCATGTTGTTTTATTTAGAAGAATTTAAAGGTGAAATGCCTTTTACTGATGATATTGCAATGCTAACTTGTAAGTTTAATTAAATTTATTTTCACAAATGTGAATTTATAATAATTCGTTTAATTTTTTGGAGAGTATTTTCATACCTTCTACAGCTGTTGCTTTTATGATGGTGAGGTTTTTAATGTAATCTAAATTAAAATCACCTGGGTCAACTAAAAATTTCGGAATATCACTTTGAACTACATGAATTAAATTAGCTGCTGGATATACATTTAATGATGTTCCAATAGTAATAAAAATATCTGCATGTTCTGTTAATTCGGTTGCCTTAGTCATTTCAGGCACATCCTCTCCAAACCAAACAATATGTGGTCTTAATTGAGAGCCAAACTCACATTTATCACCTATTTTAATTTCCCAATTAGTTAACGGATATATTAAATGGTGTTTTAAAGTGCTTCTTCCCTTCATAATTTCTCCATGCAGATGTAATACTTTTTTACTGCCGGCTCTTTCGTGTAAATCATCAATATTTTGAGTAATAACCTGAACATCAAAATTATTTTGCAAATCCGCTACCAAATCATGAGCAAAATTAGGCTTAGCTTCCATTACCTGCTTACGTCTTTGATTATAAAAATCTAAAACTAACTCTCTATTTTTTTTCCATGCTTCAAAAGTAGCAACGTCTTCAATTTTATGCTCTTCCCATAATCCACCAGTATCCCGAAAGGTTTTAATTCCACTTTCGGCACTCATTCCAGCTCCGCTAAATACAACTATATTTTTTTTTCTCATTTCTTTGTGAATAATAAACTTTAAACAATCTACAAACAACTGTAAATTATCTTTTAGCTTATCCTAAATTTACAAAAAAATAAACCACTATGAAATTTTTTATTGATACAGCAAATTTAGCCCAAATTAAAGAAGCCCAAGACCTTGGAGTTTTAGATGGCGTAACTACTAATCCTTCTCTAATGGCAAAAGAAGGAATTAAAGGACAGGATAATATCCTAAAACATTATGTTGATATTTGCAATATTACTACGGGCGATGTAAGTGCTGAGGTAATTGCAACTGATTTTGACGGCATGGTTCGTGAAGGCGAAATGTTAGCCGATTTGCACCCTCGTATTGTTGTAAAAATCCCTATGATTAAGGATGGTATTAAAGCAATTAAATATTTTAGTGATAAAGGTATTAAAACCAATTGTACTTTAGTTTTTTCTGCCGGACAAGCATTATTAGCAGCTAAAGCAGGCGCTTCTTACGTTTCTCCTTTTGTGGGAAGATTAGATGATGTTAGCCAAGATGGTATGGATTTAATTGATGATATCCGTGTTATTTATGATAACTATGGTTATGAAACTGAAATTTTAGCAGCTTCTGTTCGTCACCCAATGCATATTATACAGTGTGCTAAAATCGGTGCTGATGTTATTACGGCTCCATTAAGTGCCATTGCAGCTTTATTAAACCATCCTTTAACGGATAAAGGTTTAGCACAGTTTTTGGCAGATGCTAAAAAATAATTTTTATTTACTTGTAAAAAGCCTCTGTTATTTAATAGCAGAGGCTTTTTTAATTAATTGAAAATGCTAATAAACGTGCTGTCCGCCATTAATACTGTAATTAGCTCCGGTAATAAAACTTGTTTCTTCGCTCGCTAAAAAAGATACTAAATGCGCTACCTCGTGCGTACCACCTAAACGACCCATTGGAACTTGAGCTACAATTTGATTCAAAACTTTTTCAGGAACAGCCATAACCATATCTGTGGCAATATAGCCCGGCGAAATTGTATTTACAGTTACTCCGTATTTTGCAACTTCCATCGATAATGATTTTGTAAAACCATGCATACCAGCTTTTGCTGCCGAATAATTAGTTTGACCAAATTGTCCGCGTTGCCCGTTTACGGATGAAATATTAATAACACGACCAAAGTTTCTCTCAATCATACCTTGAATAACTTGTCGCGTGCAATTAAAAACACTATTTAAATTTGTATTTATTACCGCATGCCAATCTTCTACTTTCATGTTAAGCAATCTGCCATCTCGCGTGATACCAGCATTATTAACTAAGGTATCAATGTGTCCGTATTTTGCCTCAATTTCAGCAATCATCTTTCCAGTACTTTCATAATTGCTCACATCACCATAAAATAAATCAATGTCAAAACCCTCAGCTTTCATTTGAGTCATCCATTTATCTGCTTTTTCTTTTGTATGATAATTGCCTACTACTGTATAACCATCTTTATATAGTTCTTTACACATAGCTGTTCCTAAACCACCTGTAGCTCCTGTAATTAATACTGTACGTTTGTTTGAATTTTTCATAATAATTTATTGATTATTCGTTTTTTAATTTTGACTATTTTTTTTAAAAATCTAAGCTAAATTTTATCAGTATTCATTACCATAGCCTCACCTGTGGTACAAAGTTTACCAGTTGCTTTATCTTTAATTGATGTTTCAATAATGGCACGATGTTTTTCCTTAATCACTTCTTTAACAGTAAAAATAGCTTCATAATTAACATTTACATGCATTGGTCTTAAAAAATTTAACGACTGACTTAAATAAATTGTTCCCTCACCCGGAAACAAAACCCCAAATACTTTGCTAAATAGAGCTGCTCCAAGCATACCATGCATAATTGGCACTTTAAACATCGTTTTAGCGGCAAACTCTTTATCAGTATGTACAGGGTTTTTATCTCCTGTCACTTCTGCAAATCGATTAACTTCATCTTGTGAAAATTTAAAATCATGAGAATACGCTTGTCCGATTTCTATCATAAACTTAGTTTTTTTGTAATTTTCAAAAAAAAAAATGAAAATGTCAAGTAATTATTTAGTTTTTTCGATTTAGATTAACATATTTTTTTTTACGACAATTTAACATAAAATTAATACGAATTTACTTGACACGTATAGGAAAAAATGTCGACATTTGCACCGGATTTGAAAAAAGCTCTTAAAATACTGATTTTCAGACATTAAGGCTATTTTACTGATTTACAACAATAAAATTAAAATAAAAAAATGAAAACAAACAACCCAATGATTGACAACTTGATGGATGCTCAAGCGAATGCTATGAGCACTTGGATGGAATCTGCAAAGAAATTCCAATCTGCTTTTGCTAACGGAACTACCGTAACTGAAAGCCAAAATATTTACAAAGATTTGATGGAAAAACAAGCTGCTATGTTTAGTGGTTTTAATACAACTGGTTCTAACCCTTTTGGAGCTAATCCTTTTATGAATGAAAACTCTAAACCAGAAGAATTCATGAAAAACTGGTATAACCAACAAATGACTGGTTTAAAACAAATGACTGATTTTAACCAAAGCATTTATAACTCAATGGTTAATTACGGTAAAAATGCAAATGACTATAACAATAGTTTTTCTACAATGAATAATGCATGGACTAACATTTACAATAGTTGGACAGGTACATTGAATAATTCTTACGACACGTTTTCAAAAGGAATTAAAAATCCTTTTAACGCGGATATGTTTAGAAACATGTATGAAGGAAGTCAAATGTACATGAAAGTTCAAGAGCTATTTCAACCAATGATGACTGCTATAAAAAATTCTGATTTTAGCGTGGATACATGGAAAAACATTTATGCTGCTGATAATTATAAAAAAATGACTGAACAAGTATTTGGTTCATTTTTTAATAATGCAAGCTTAAAAGATGTGTTCGAAAGTTCAACTAAACAAATGCAAAATTTCTTTGTAAACCAAAATGGTTTAGGGAAAGAATATTATGCTCAAATGCAAAACATGTCTTCGCAATTTCCGGAATTATTTTCTGGTAATTCAGAAAATATGAAAGAATTATATGCTAAAATGAATAATGTTTTTGCTAAAACATTTGAACCATTATTGAAATTAGCAAATCCAGGAAAAGAAAAGGAAAATGTTGAAGCTACAATTGCTTTATTAGATAAAGTAACTGAATTCAGTGTAAAACAATCTGAATTACAAGCTCATTTATACAAAACAATGCAAACATCAATGGAGGCATTGGCTAAAGAAACTCAGGATAAATATAAAGATGTTCAAGCGGGTAGCTTTACAATACCAACTGCAACAGAGTTATATACTGAATGGGTAAAAACTAATGAAAAAATGTATTCCGAATTATTTGCTACAGATGAATTTAGTAAAGTAAAAGCTGAAGCATTAAATTTAAGTATGGATGTTAAAAAACATTTCGAAAAACAATTCGAAAATGTATTTGAACAATATCCTATTACTTTTAAAAGTGAAATGGAAGAAGTTTATAAAACGATGCACGAATTAAAAAAAACAGTGAAAGATTTACAAACTAAATTAGCGATGCAAAGTGCTGCAACTGTTGAATTATTTGATGAAGAAAAATCTAAAGCTAAAAAGAAATAATTTAACCTTTGTGTTTATAGCGCAATAATAAGTGGGCTGCCTATGTTTTTAGGCAGCCTTTTTGTTTAAATAAATTAAATAAAAAATATAATTACTATAAAGTTTTTGAATTTAAATTTACTAAGCTATTTAGTGAAATATGATTTCCGCTTTGTGCTCGAAATCATTCAATAATTTTTAATCAACAATAAATTAAATGTAAATTTGCAAACTAATAAAAATGACCATGGAAAAAAATTTAGTTGAAGAAATGAATAGTTTAACTACAAAAATGTTAAAGAGTTACGATGCGTTTAGTAACTTACAAGATGTAGAAATTGCTATTTCTCCGAAAACGGCAGTTTACTCTGAAGATAAATTAACCTTATATAAATATAATCGCGAAACTGAACCTACTTATAAAACTCCTGTATTAATTGTTTATGCATTAGTAAATACCTATAAAATGCTAGATATACAGCCCGACAGAAGCTACATACAAAATTTATTAGCCGCTGGTTTAGATGTGTATTTAATTGATTGGGGAAATCCTACCAAAGTAGATAAATTTTTAAGTATTGATGATTATGTAAATGGTTACATAAACAACTGTGTTGATTTTATAAGAAAGAAAAACAGAGTAGAAAAAATAAATATTTTAAGTATTTGTCAAGGTGGAACTTTAAGTGTTATTTATAGTTCATTATATCCAAATAAAATAAAAAATTTAGTAACGCATGTTACTCCAATCGATTTCAGTACAAATGATGGATTATTATTTAGATGGAGTAGGGATATGGATTTTGATAAAATTGTAGATGGTTTTGATGGATTAATACCTGGTGAATTTTTAAATCAAGGTTTTGATATGCTTAAGCCAATGATGAAATTACAAAAACAACAAACTTTATCAAGTGCTATTGAGGATAAAGATAAATTAATGAATTTTTTACGCATGGAAAAATGGATTAGCGAAAGCCCCGACCAAGCTGGCCAATGCTTTAAAGAATTTATGAAAGATTTATATCAAGAAAACAAATTGGCAAAAGGTGAATTGGAAGTTGGTGGTAAAAAAGTTAATT
>JBILOV010000190.1:0-4676 GCA_044374335.1 Bacteroidia bacterium
TGTGTTTACGCATTTTCCGTTTATTGAGCAACATTTACCATTGGCTTATGTTGGTTTAATGACTTTTATTTTGATTATGTCATCAGTAACAATGGTATTAGCTGTTGAAGCTGGACATAGAAATGATAGAAAGAAAGTAACTATTTGGATGTTTTGGACAATAGTTGGTGGAGCTACATTTGTGGGTTCTCAAGCTTGGGAATGGTTTCATTTTATTGTTGGTACTGAAACTGGAGCTTTACGTCATGTATGGAGCCAGGAATTAGGAACTTATGTTGAACAAACGGTTTACGGTGCTAATATGACTGTAAATGAATATGGAGTTCCGCAATTTGCCAATTACTTCTTTTTTATTACTGGATTTCATGGATTCCACGTATTTTCAGGAGTTATCATAAATCTAATTATTTTCTTAAACGTTTTAAAAGGCACTTATGAAAAACGTGGCCATTATGAAATGGTTGAAAAAGTTGGTTTGTATTGGCACTTTGTAGATTTAGTTTGGGTATTTGTATTTACCTTCTTCTATTTATTGTAATATTATTATAAAACTTTAATCATAAATTCTTTAATCTAAAAATTATATAATTATGTCAGAATTTCACGACGATTACCCATCATACGAACATTTAGCTCATCATAGCGAAGAAGAAGGAAAGCAAAAAAGAAAAACATTATGGCGAGTGTTTTGGTATATGTTAGCTATTACAGTTTTCGAGTTAATAGTTGGTTCAATGGCACCAAGTCAAGGATGGAGTGGTACTTTAGGTATTAAAGTGTTGTTTATTGGTTTAACTATTGTAAAAGCAGGTTTTATTGTAATGGCTTTTATGCACTTAGGACATGAAGTTACATTTATGAAATATGTTATTTTAGCACCATACATTATTTTTATTTCATATACCATTTTTATTATTTTAGATGAAGGTGTTTATAGCGGAGATCCTGGAAACAGAACAGCTGTTGATCCTCTTTTAATTAAGCAACAAGAGGACTTAAAAGCTGGTCATGGACACGCAGCACCTGAAGGGCATAACAAAGAAGGGCATACTGAAGAAACACATCATTAAGCGTATTAGTATTTTATTAAAAAACCCATCAACTAATTAGTTGATGGGTTTTTTTAATATGTTTAAATTATCATTTTTTATCCCGATAGCTATCGGGAGCCATATAGTTTAGCTAGTATAATTTCTCCAGATAGCTATCGCGAGGTGTTTGTACTTGGGCAAATATGACTATTTCATAAAAAGTTATTTTTAAAGTTCTCATTTATAAAGCCATTGTTTAGGTAAGATATACCATAAGCCGTTATAAAATTGACTAAAACTGATTTAGTAAATAATCAAACTCAGAAATACATGAATTTTTTAGTGAATTTTAAGAATACATGTTACGCAGAAGGCATAATTTCTTCAACTAACAACTGAATAGTTGTAGCTCCTCTAAATTCATTTACTTTTATTTTATAAACAATATCTACAGGAATATTGCGCTTAAAGAAATTTAAAAAATCACCTTTATTAAAGCCTATGGCTTCTATTTTAGTAAGTTGTGTGTGAGGTTGATAAACTTCTAATTTTAAGTGATTGTTGCCAACAATTTTTGCGTAGCCAGTATCTAAAACGTTTTTACTGCAAAATACCGGCGTCATATTATGGGGGCCGTGCGGCGCAAACTGACTTAGTATGCGAATAAGTTTATCATTTATGTTATCTAATAGAATTTCTAAATCTATTTCCACTGATGGGTTTAGCATTTCAGTTTTAATAGTTCTTGAAACTTCGTTTTCAAAAGCCTCAGTAAATGCTTTCACATTCTCCAATTTTAAAGAAAGACCTGCGGCAAATTTATGACCGCCAAATTGTTCTAGTAAATGACTACAATTTTCAATGGCAGTATAAACATCAAAATCTTTTACGCTTCGAGCTGAACCTGTTGCCATGCCGTTTGATTCAGTTAAAATAATAGTGGGCTTATAATAGCGCTCAATCATTCGTGATGCAACAATACCAACTACACCTTTATGCCAATCAGGATTAAATAATACAGTCGATTTTTTGAAAGGTGTAATTGGATCTAAATCCATTGTTTCAAAAGCTTCGTCGGTAATGCTAATATCAATATCTCTTCGCTGTGAATTTGTTTCATTTATTTTTTTAGAAAACTCAGTAGCTTCATCGGTATCACTAATTAACAATTCCACAGCTTTTGAGCCATGTTCAATTCTTCCTGCTGCATTAATGCGAGGAGCAATTGTAAATACAATAGTTGTAATATCGATTTCTTTATCTTGTTTGGTAAGTGCAAATAATGCTTTTATTCCCGGACGAGGATTTTGATTAATTTGTTTAATTCCAAAATGTGCCAATACTCTGTTTTCTCCAGTTATCGGAACTATATCAGCTGCAATACTAGTAACTACTAAATCTAAATATTGAAATGCTTCTTGTTCATCCATTCCGTTTTGAATACAAAATGCTTGTGCTACTTTAAAACCAATTCCGCAACCAGCTAATTCTTTATAAGGGTAGGGACAATCAAGTTGTTTAGGATCTAAAACAGCAACGGCTTTTGGAATTTCGTCACCAGGCAAATGGTGATCACAAATAATAAAATCAATATTTTTAGAATTAGCATAATCAATTTTATCATTGGCTTTTATACCACAATCTAAAGCAATAATTAAGCTGTAATTGTTTTCAGATGCGTAGTCAATGCTTTTAAAAGAAATGCCATAACCTTCAGCATATCGGTCAGGAATATAGTAACGTATTTCTGAAATATAATTTTTAAAGAAACTATAAACGAGTGCAACCGACGTTGTTCCATCCACATCATAATCTCCAAAAATTAATACTTTTTCTTTATTGTTAATAGCTTTAATTATACGTTCAATAGCTACATGCATCCCTTTCATTAAAAATGGATTATGTAGCATATCTAAATTCGGTCGAAAAAAAGTTTTAGCTTCTTCAAAATTAGTAATACCTCTTAACGCTAATAATTTTGCAATGGTTTCATCAACAGCTAAAGTGTTTTGTAAATCAGAAATTACTTCTGAGTTTTTTATGTGATGTATGTTCCATTTTTTTTGCACGATAATAGTTTTGAAAGTTAGATGGTTTTGAAAGTTAGATTGTTAAATAATTATAGAAAATTATAATCTAGCTTTCTGAACATGGTAACTCGTTAAATTTCTATACTTCTATTAAGCAATATTATGATAAACAGACATGACGTCATCATCATCTTCCATTTTATCTAACATTTTTTTGAATTCAATTTCCTCTTCTTCAGTTAATTCTTTTGTAGTTGTGGGGATAAATGTTTTAATGGTTTCTTTAACAACATATTTTTTGTCTTCTAAACCAGCTTGCATCATTCCAAAATCGGTAAATGCAACTTGCACAATTAATTCATTTGTTTCGTCATCCCAAGTTAATTCTTCTGCACCAAAATCAATTATATCTAATTCAACATCGTCATGGTTTAAACCTGTTGAATCTATTTTAAACAACCCTTTTCGTTCAAACATAAAACTCACAGAGCCAGTAGTTCCAACAGAACCGTTTGCTCTACTGAAATACAAACGTAAGTTTGCTATAGTGCGTGTGGGATTGTCTGTTGCGCATTCTACTAATACAGGAACGCCAAACGGACCGTAACCTTCATATATAACTTCATCATAATTACTTGTATCTTTTTCCGAAGCGCGCTTAATAGCTGCGTCAATATTTGTTTTTGGCATGTTAACAGCTTTAGCATTTGCTATGCAAGCTCTAAGACGTGGATTTAATTCGGGGTGAGGTCCACTCAGTTTTACAGCCATTACAATTTCTTTTCCAATTTTAGTAAACTGCTTAGCCATTTTAGCGTAGCGTTTAAACATTGTTGCTTTTCTGGTTTGAAAAATACGTCCCATTCTATATAAATCTTAAATTATCTAAATTTCGACAAATTTAACTCAAAATCTCAATAGCTTCACTACATTTACTATAAATTAAGAACAAAAAATGAGTCCGATACAAACTTTAGATACTTTTCAAGTTCATATTACTTTACCAGATGTTTTTACTAGACGATTTGCTTCACTTATACCTCAACAGCGTGAGCGCGTGAATCAGTTGCTTCAAGAGCGTGTTATTTTAAATTATGCGTTAGACATTGATCGTAGTCATTTATGGGTTACTATGCAAGCTAAAGACCAGCAGACTATTATGGATGTTTTAGCTACTTTCCCTATTATTAAAGACGTGAAAGTAGAAATATTTGAATTGTCCTTTTTTGACTCGGCTCCAATGGGTTTACCCGAGTTGATTATGAATTAGTTATTATTTTTAGTCAAGTTTTTTTAAGCTTAGTTTCAGAGAAATTATTTTTCTGAGAAAAGTTTTATCATATAAATTTATTAGTCAATTTCTTGGGTTATATTACATGATAAAATGATTTATGACATTATTATCAGGAAGAGATAACTATACTTTTACACAAATTAAATAAGTTGAGAGTAGTTTATTATAAAACTCAGTTAAAAACTACTAGTAACATAAAAACGATAAAACCATGAAAAACTTAATATTACTTATAGCAGGAATTCTAATTAAAACCTCGGCATTTTTTGCAACTACCAATTCGCTTAATTATAAAGAGATTTCACTAGGTGTTTTGCAGGA
>JBILOV010000282.1:0-2932 GCA_044374335.1 Bacteroidia bacterium
TAAATTCAGTATTAAGAGAATCTTTAATAGCATAAATAAATTGTGAAGAATTGCCTATCTTTTTAAATGCTCTAGTTGGATGATTACATAACCAAACATCTTCGTTAGTTTTCAAATTCAAAACTCGAAGTGAATGTGGTTCACTTAATTTATAATACAACAAGGTATCATTATTTAACCAAGTGTAATAGCCAACTGAATCAGTTCCTGGGTGAGCAATTTTATTAAAAGTTCCATCTAAGTTAAAAATCCAAACTCGTTGCGATGAATCTTTTTCAACTACAACTGCACTAAACCCTAAACCGTTAGTAAGTAGTGTTGGAGAATATTCGGATACCTCGGATTTGGTAATATTAATTACTGCTTTTTTACTAATATTGTATTTATAAATATCTGCTTGTTTAGTTGAATCAATGCAAACATAAAATATAGATTTCCCATCTGAACTAAATGTTGGTTGGTTGTCATACCCTAGTCTATTTGTTATATTTAAAGGATTTGAATAGACAAATTTATTATCTTTCTTTTCTATTTTAAATAACCAAACATCTGTTTCAGGTATTTGTCCGAATGAAACAGAAACTAAAAAAAGACTAAATACTAACAGTTTCATTAAATTGTTTTTTAAAAGTATATTCAATTAATTGATAAATCATAAAGCCCCAAAATAAGCCCGCAATCATACCAACAAATATATCTGAAGGATAATGTACGCCAAGGTAAATACGAGAATAAGCAGTTAATGCTGCCCATAAAAAAAATGTAAATCTAAACCAACGTCTCTTTTTATCAAACAATAAAAACAAAAGCATTGCTACACCAAATGAATTTGTTGCATGCCCAGAAAAGAAACCATACTGACCACCTTTGTAACCATTTACAATATGAACTTGAGCTTTAATTTCGAGATTATGCGTTGGCCGATAACGTTTAACGGCATGTTTAATTTGATTTGATGTTTGATCGGTTAAAACAACCAATAAAGCGAAAAAACCTAGTAAAATCAGTAATTTCTTTAATCCTGTACTTTTATAAACTAGATATAACCAATAAAAAAATACTGGAACAAATACCCACATTTGAGAAATATAAAACATTATATTGTCAAAAAAAGGTGAGTGAAAGGCATTAATACATAAAAATAATTGCCTGTCTAATAATTCTAATTGATCTAACATTATTTAAAAGTAGAAAAAAAGACTCAAAAACTAACGATTTCAATTAAGACAAATTGTTAAAAACTTGTTACTATCTGATTTTAATAGATTTTTAAGCACTTTTCAACAAATCTCCTACATGCAAGGCGAAAAATTATCTTTGTCGTTTACTAGAATTTATGAATAACACAAAGAAAATAAGCAGTGCATTAATTTCCGTTTTTTACAAGGACAATTTAGAGCCAGTTATAAAAAAATTAAATGAGTTAGGAGTAACAATATATAGCACGGGTGGTACCCAAACATTTATTGAAAATCTTGGAGCGCCAGTAAAATCAGTAGAAGGATTAACTTCTTTTCCTGAAATATTAGGAGGCAGAGTTAAAACATTACACCCAAAAATATTTGGAGGTATTTTAGGTCGTAGAGAATTAAATACTGATGTTGCCCAAATGGAACAACACGAAATACCCCCAATTGACCTAGTAATTGTGGATTTATACCCATTTGAAGAAACTTTAGCCAGTGGAGCATCTGAAGAAGATATTATTGAGAAAATTGATATTGGTGGAATTTCTTTAATTAGAGCAGCTGCTAAAAACTTTAATGATGTTGTTATTATTTCTTCTAGAAACGATTATTCTTCATTATTAAACTTATTAAACGAAAAAAATGGTAATTCAGACTTAAGCGACCGTAAAACATTTGCTGCTAAAGCTTTTGCCATGAGTAGTCATTATGATTCAGCTATTTTTAACTATTTTAATTCAACTGAACAATTACCAAATTTAAAATGTAGTATCAATAATGGAGTAACATTACGTTATGGAGAAAATCCTCATCAAAAAGGAGTATTTTATGGTGATATGGATGCCATGTTTGAAAAATTAAATGGTAAAGAATTATCGTATAACAATTTATTAGACGTAGATGCAGCTGTTAATTTAATGGCAGATTTCACTACTGAACCAACCTTCGCCATTTTAAAACATAACAACGCTTGCGGTATAGCAAGTCGTACCAAAATTGTAGATGCCTATTTAAGTGCTTTAGCTGGAGATCCAGTTTCTGCTTTTGGTGGCATTTTAATTAGTAATTCCGAAATTGATTTTGAAACAGCTGAAGAAATTCATAAATTATTTTGTGAAGTTGTAATTGCACCAAGTTATTCTGCTACCGCATTAACACTATTAAAATCAAAAAACAACCGTATTATTTTAGTTCAAAAACCTGTTGCATTGCCAACAAAACTAATTAGAACTTTATTAAACGGAATAGTTGAACAGGATAAAGATTCAGTTACTGAAACAACAGCTAATTTAACAACTGTTACAACTGTATTTCCTACTGATTCTCAGATTAAAGATTTATTATTTGCTAATAAACTGGCAAAGCACACAAAATCAAATACAATTGTGATTGTAAAAAACAACCAATTATTAGCAAGTGGAACTGGTCAAACATCCCGTGTAGATGCTTTAAGACATGCTATTGATAAGGCACATAACTTTGAGTTTGACTTAAAAGGAGCTGTTATGGCAAGTGATGCATTTTTTCCGTTTGCCGATTGTGTTGAAATAGCTCATAACGAAGGGATTGATACAGTAATTCAGCCTGGAGGTTCTATAAAGGATAAGGACAGTATTGAATATTGTAATGCTCATGGAATGAGTATGGTATTTACAGGCACAAGACATTTTAAACATTAACTTAATTTAATAATTGAGTCAAAAAAAACTTAGACTATTTGACAAAAACTATTTAACTTTAATATG
>JBILOV010000194.1:0-4618 GCA_044374335.1 Bacteroidia bacterium
CATTTCCGTTATTTTGCTGGAGTAATTCGTGCTGAAGAAGGATCAATTTCAGAACATGACGAGAATACAGTAAGCATTGTATTACATGAGCCACTAGGTGTTGTAGGACAAATTATACCTTGGAATTTCCCTTTATTAATGGCTACTTGGAAAATAGCTCCAGCATTAGCAGCTGGTTGTTGCGTTGTTGTAAAACCTGCTGAACAAACTCCAACTTCTATTATGTGTTTAATGGAATTAATTGGTGATATATTACCTGCTGGTGTTTTAAATATTGTTACTGGATTTGGATTAGAAGCAGGTTAACCTTTAGCAACTTCGCCGCGAATTGCAAAGGTTTCGTTTACTGGAGAAACAACCACCGGAAGATTAATTTTACAATATGCTTCTGAAAACATTATTCCTGCAACTATGGAATTAGGAGGTAAATCACCAAATATTTTCTTTGAATCTGTTGGAGATGCTGATGATGATTTCTTCGATAAAGCAATTGAAGGTGCTGTATTATTTGCCTTAAATCAAGGCGAAGTTTGTACCTGCCCTTCTCGTATTTTAGTTCACGAAAAAATTTATGAAAAGTTCATGAAACGTGTTGTTGAAAGAACGAAAGCTATTAAAGTTGGTCATCCGTTAGACGGAACTGTGATGATGGGTGCTCAAGCATCTAATGACCAATTTGAAAAAATTAAAGCATACTTAACAATTGGAAAAGAAGAAGGTGCAGAGGTATTATGTGGCGGCGAAGCAAATAAGTTACCAGGTGAATTAGATGGTGGCTACTATATCCAACCAACCATTTTTAAAGGACATAACAAAATGAGAATTTTCCAAGAAGAAATTTTTGGTCCAGTAGTTTGTGTAACAACATTTAAAACTACTGAAGAAGCCGTTGAAATTGCAAATGACACTTTGTATGGCTTAGGAGCAGGTGTTTGGACAAGAGATGCTCATGAAATTTATCAAGTACCTCGAGCTATTCAAGCTGGACGAGTTTGGGTAAATAATTATCATGCATACCCTGCGCATGCCCCGTTTGGAGGATATAAAAAATCAGGATTTGGTAGAGAAACGCATAAAATGATGTTAGAACACTATCGTCAAACAAAAAATATGTTAATCTCTTATAGCAAACAAAAACTTGGTTTCTTTTAATTAATAATTTTATAAAACGAAGTTGAACAGTTTTAACTTATATTGATATGTTATTACAATTCAACTTCGTTTATTATTAAGGATTGGTATAAAATGAAATTATGCAAAATATAAAAAGAGTTTTAGCAACAGAAGCCGCAATAGAATTAATTACTTTGTTAAAAAGAGGATTTGGAGATTTAGTTTTTCATCAAAGCGGCGGATGTTGTGATGGCTCTGCACCAATGTGTTTTCAAAAAGATGAATTTAAAATTGGAGAAAGCGATGTTGGTTTAGGTTACGTTGAAGGTTTTGGATTTTGGATGAGTAAAGATCAGTTTGAATATTGGCAACATACCGAATTAACAATTGATGTGGTTAATGGTCGTGGCGCTAGTTTTTCTTTAGAAATACCAACAGGCAAACGTTTTTTAATTAGATCAAGACTATTTTCTGAAGACGAAATTATGTTTTTAGAACCTTTGTTTTATAAAAAAGAAGAGGCTTAATAGTATCTAATTTAATTCAAAAAACAATCTTCTTAAAAAGTACAATTTCAATTTATGTAATATATGTAACCGATTTACAATATGAGACTTCTAATTAGAATTTAAATCAGTTTGAGTTATAGATATTTCAATTAAATTTTAATGAATTACTTTATTAAATCCTACTATCAATCAATTATGCGAAAACAATTATTATTTATAATTTACATTATTTAAGAATTCTTTTGCTTGATAAAAATAATGAGTGAAAATTAGCCTAGAAAAAAGTTTTTTTTTCTCAATTTTAAAAGTTTGCCATAAATTATTTTAGTTGCAACTCAATAGTTTTTTCTAACAATTCGCCTCTAAGGTTTTTTGCAATAATTATTCCATTAGCATCAACTAAAACATTAGTTGGAATACTATTTACACCATATCTTACTGCAGCGGCATTATTCCAACCTTGTAAATCACTCACATGAAAAGGCCAAACTAATTGATCCTTTTCGATAGCTTTTGCCCAAGCAGCTGCATTTTGATCAAGCGACACACTTAACACTTCAAAACCTTTCCCATTTTTAAAGTTGCTTGTATGAAATTTATGATAAGCCGAAACAACAGCAGGATTTTCTAATCTGCAAGGCCCACACCAACTTGCCCAAAAATCAATTAATACTAATTTTCCTTTTAAAGAAGATAAGGTAATCACATTTCCTGTGGGTGATGCCATCATAATTTCAGGCGCTTTATTTCCTAAATTTAATCCTTCAACAATATCTACTTTTACAGTAGGAGCGGTTTCCTTAGATTTTAAAGCTGATGCAGTATCTTTTTTTGTTTTACAATGTAAAAAAAAAAAACAACTCAAAAAACAAATTATTATATAATAAATTTTAATTGAAGACATTTTAGTTTAATTATTTTTTCTGATAATTTCAGCACCAATGGCATTTAATCTTCCATCAATATTTTGATACCCTCTATCTATTTGGTTAATATTAAAAATAGTACTTTTTCCTTTAGCACTCATAGCAGCAATTAATAAAGCTACACCGGCTCTAATATCAGGAGAAGCCATTTGTATAGCGCGCAATTGTACTTTTCTATCTAAACCCATAACCGTTGCACGGTGTGGATCGCATAAAATAATTTGCGCACCCATATCAATTAATTTATCTACAAAAAACAAACGGCTTTCAAACATTTTTTGGTGAATTAATATATTACCGCGTGCCTGTGTTGCTGTTACTAACATAATGCTTAATAAATCGGGCGTAAATCCTGGCCAAATTGCATCAGCAACAGTTAACATAGAACCGTCAATAAATGAATCTATTTCATAATGTTCCTGAGAAGGAATATAAATATCATCACCACGACGTTCCATTTGAATACCTAAACGTGAAAACACTTTTGGAATACACCCTAAATTATCATAAGAAACATCTTTGATTGTAATCTCAGATTGAGTCATGGCAGCTAACCCTATAAAAGAGCCAATTTCAATCATATCAGGTAAAATACGATGAGTGGTTCCTTTTAAAGAAGTTACACCTTCAATAGTTAATAAATTTGAGCCTACGCCACTAATTTTAGCTCCCATTCTATTCAGCATTTTACATAATTGCTGTAAATAGGGTTCGCAAGCGGCATTATAAATTGTTGTAATTCCTTCGGCTAAAACTGCAGCCATCACAATATTAGCAGTACCAGTTACAGATGCTTCATCCAATAACATGTATGCGCCTTTTAATTTATCTGCAGTTACTTTAAAATTTTCGTTTTCCGCATCATATTCAAATTTTGCACCTAAGTTTTCAAAACCAACAAAATGAGTATCCATTCTTCGGCGACCAATTTTATCTCCTCCTGGCTTTGGCATGTAGGCTACTCCAAAGCGGGCTAACATTGGCCCAATAATCATAGTTGAACCACGTAATCCTCCTCCCTTCTTTTTAAATTCAGGTGAAACTAAATAATCAACATTAATGTCATCCGATTGAAAGGTATATTCTTCGTGACCTGTTTTTTCAACCTTAACACCTAAATCACTTAATAAATCAATTAATTTATTAATATCAACAATGTTAGGAATGTTACTAATTGTAATTTTTTCGGGAGTTAACAATACGGCGCATAAAATTTGCAGCGCTTCGTTTTTTGCTCCTTGAGGGATAATATCTCCCTTTAATTGTTTTCCTCCTGTAACTTCAAAAATGGCCATAAACTATTATAATGTTGGTCGGTTATTGTTGTTTCTATGTTTAAATTTGCTTTTGTTATTCTTTTTATGACGATTTTTATTGTTTCCGCCACCGGCATTTACGGTAATTGGCATTTGATTATTATGAGTTTTATTTTTAAGTTCGTTCGCATGCGTTAATGCTGCTGATTCATCAATAGCTAACTCATTATTTGTCATTTCTTTAAATTGCTTAAAAATAACATCATCTGTTACTGAATCTTTATTCCAATTGACATATGATTTTTTTAAATGGTTTGCTATTAATCGCGTTAGCTCTTTTTTCTCGGGTCCTTCTTCGTATGTCTTTGCTGCGTCAATTATTCGCTCAATTGTTTTACCATAATGTTTATAACGAATTTTGGTAGCAGGATAATGAACATTTTTAGGTTTAGTTGTAAATGTTTCGGCATTAGGACGAGGGTATGGTGAATCTACATCTAATTGAAATTTAGAAATCAAAAACAAATGATCCCATAGTTTATGGGTAAAATCAGCAATATCTCGTAAATGAGGATTTAACTGCCCCATGATTTGAATAATAGCCTTCGCACATTTATTTCGCTCCTCCCTATCTTCAATAGTAATGCAATGATCAATCATTACTTGTATATTTCTTCCATATTCAGGTATCTCCAATTTTGGAAGCTGTGTATTATATTCCATAGCCATATTTAAAAATATAAATATACAAATTTTTACGGCATAAATTATAGCTTATTTAATAGATATAAAAAGACTAAGGTTAATAAATCAC
>JBILOV010000195.1:0-4611 GCA_044374335.1 Bacteroidia bacterium
TATAACCTTATCAGTCATAAAAAGAATGAAAATTGCCCTCATGCCATAATAACTAAATCGTTCCCACATTTCAGTGAAGAATAAGAAATACAATCCCTTTGGATGTCCTGTTTTTTGAGAAATAGTTTGTTCCATAAATTAATTTTTAGTGCTTTTAATTAGTCGCCTAAAATAACGTTTTTTTGTTCATTACACTACTTTTTATAAACTTTTCGAATAGTTATAGCAAAAAAAAATCCCCGAAATTACTTCCGGGGATAAATTTTAAATGGTATTATATAACTAAGATAGTTTTACGTTTACTGCATTTAATCCTTTTTTACCTTCTTGAATATCAAAAGTAACCGTGTCGTTTTCTCTGATTTTATCAGATAATCCTGTTACGTGTACGAAATACTCTTTTCCTGATTCATCATCTTTAATAAAACCAAATCCTTTTGTTTCATTGAAAAATTTTACTGTTCCTGTGCTCATTTTATTAGTTTAAAAATTGTTATGCCCAAATTTAATAATAAAAAATCATAAAAAAAACTTTTTTTGATTTTTTTTATGATCCCTATCAAATGTTACATTTTGATTAATCTTGTTACTGATTTCTGTTTTCCATCTGTTACTTCAACTATGTAGGATCCATTAGCTAAATAACTAAAATCAAATACTTTAGAAAAATTTTCTGTTAGTTTTATATTTTCCGTTTTTACAATATTTCCTAAGATATCATATACATTTAATAGCGTTTTATTTCCGTCTAAACTTGATATTGCACTAATATCTACTTTAACTGAACTTGAAAATGGATTTGGATACAATTGAATATTAAAGTTGTTAGAGTTAGCAAATTGATTTAACCCTGTAACAGTAGCTGTAATTGTAAACATTTTTTTATTGATATCAAAAAACACATTTCCAATACTTTCTACTTTAATGCGACAAGATGTTTTTGTTACTGGTACAATTGGCAATACAATATTTTCAGTTCCATCATTAGGCGTATTAGCAATAGATAAGGTAAAAGTATTTCCATTATCTACACTTACATAAATATTAACATTAGCACAATTAATAGGTGCCACATCAGTGCCATTAACACTCCAAGTTACTAACTGCGTAGAACCGCTTGGATAGGAAATAGCAGTGGTGCTTTGAGAAGTTACAGCAAAAGGCCCTGCAGTTCCATTGACTGTTATTGTAGTTTGTGCAGCACAAACTCCACCGCCTCCCATTTTATTATCACGAGCTGTTAACCTAAATTTTAGGGTTTGTGCAGTACTTGGCAAATATTCACCAGCAACGGTTGTATAAGTTCCTGCAATTATTGATGCTAATCTTGGAAACAATCTTGTTGGCGTTGTAACTGGTACATAGGATCTAAAAAATGGTTTAGTTCCACTATTCCAATTTCCTGCAGCAGCGCCGGCATCCATTTCTTCCCATTGGTAAGTCAACGCATCACCATTTGGATCTGATGCTGCACCTGTTAATGAGAAAGGCGTGCTTTTTGGCACTGTGTAATTAGCGCTTGCTGTTACTGATGGAGCACTATTTCCTGTTGTTGTCATTACATCACAACTATTACCACCACCCGTGTTTATGAAGTTTGTAATCTCATCATAACTTACACCATGAAAATAAGCAATACTGTTTGATGCTAAATCTTGTGGAGAGCAAATACCTGCATAAGCCATAATAGAAACCCCACTTCCAGGTTCCATAGATGTTGCCGCATTTCTGTTCCCTGCACAAGAACCTCCGTTACCATTAAATGTATGATTACCAGCAAATTGATGTCCAACCTCATGCGCTACATAATCGATGTCATAAGGGTCACCAACTGGACTTGGACTTCCGGTAATGCCACTTGCTTTAGAATTTGCAGAACAAACACATCCAAGACTAGCTAAACCACCGCCTCCGGTGCTAAACGTATGACCAATGTCAAAATTAGCACTTCCAATGGTTGCAGTAATTACTGACTGACTTTTAGATATTAATGTACCTGCATTACTATTGTCTGCTGTTGTAAACCCAGAACCAGTTGCGCTAGTAAATAATACTAATGTTGTTGTTGGTACTAAAACAAGTTTAACCGCCACTTCAGTTTCATACACACCATCAACACGATTGATACTGGTAACTACTTTTGCTAAGGTTTGCGCTTTAGTTGGAGTTGCTGACCCAGTTGCTGCAATAGCATATTCTTTAGTACAAGCTACTGCAATACGATACGTTTTTAAATTTGCACCGGCACATATTGCGGCAGTATTTGCTGTTTTTGCGGTGCCATTATTATTATCCAAATTAGCCAAAACGCCTTCACAAACTCCTCTTTCACTGAATGGTTTAATAAAGTCACTCGTGTAATAGCTAATATAATCTAATGTATTCCATTTACAAAATGGGTCAATAAAAACATCACCATTTGGACTGCGGATCATTCCATGAAAACCAAATTCGGTTAAATCTAATTTACCGCTTGCGTATTTATCATCAATGCCTCTCACATTGTAAGTTCTAATTTCCGGAAAACTCATTTGTAAAGGGTCTTCCATTACAGGAGATTCTGTTAATTTAAAATCCTGCAAACTCCCATTTGGCATTGGTAAAGAAACAATCACAGTTGAATTCTCTACTGAAATATTTTTGTCTAATGGAGCTGAGGATAAAATATTTTTCAAGTTATTAATATCTAAATGAAAGGTTTTATACTTTTCAGGAATAATATCTCGTTTGCCTGATACCACAACATCACTTTCATTAATCTCCTTCCACAAAACATTGTTAGATTGAGCTTTAAATACTAATGATGATAAAAGAATGCTTGATAGAATAATTGTTTTTTTCATAGAAATTGAGTGTTTTATATCATTATGAAATTAATAAAGTTATTTTATAATTTCAAATTTTTATTGCATATTATACATAAAATAAAAAACAGGGCTTAATAACACTCAAAGTATTGACTAGTATTTAAATAGCAGAGTAGATGTATAGAATAACATTTATTGAATTTTGTAGATTTATTGAACTTTTTTCAAATTTTAACTAAAACTACGGATGAATGATTAAATTTTTATTTTTTAACATAATAATCAAATAACTTAACTGTTGTCATATTGTTTTTTCACCAAATGTTATATATTTGTGTTAAAATTTAAACCCAACAAATCATGAAAAAAGTATTTTTAATGTTAGCTTTCGCTGGATTAGTAGGAAGTGTTTCTGCATCAACTAATAACGACGATAAGGATAAAGGAAAAAAAGAGTGTAAAAAAGAAACTAAATCTTGTTGTAAAGAAAAAGCTGGAGCAGCAGGTAAATCTTGCTCTGGTGAAGCTAAAGCAACAGAGAAAAAAGCGTGTTGCAAAGACAAAAAAACAGCAGAAGCAAAACCAACTGAAACAAAATAATTTTTTGTTTTAATTTTATAAAAGCTCATTTATCAAAAGGTAAATGAGCTTTTTTATTTGAGGTCATTCTGAACTTGTTTCAGGATCTCAGTTCTATTAATGATTTGAAAGACTCTAAATCAAATTCATGGTAACGTAACTGTTATTATCAGCGTTCTATTTTATTTATAATTCATTTTGAATTACTCGTGTTTTTTTGTTTTATTTGTTGCTTGATTTTTCGCAAAATTAATTTGGCATTGTAAATGAAAATAATTCAACAATGTTTTACTAATTATAGTTTGAAATAATCACTTATAAATAAAAAATTACTTTATGAAAGTTGGTATACCATCGGAAATATTTCCAAATGAACTAAGAGTTGCCGCAACTCCAAAAACAGTAAAACGTTTGCAAAAGCAAGGGTTTGAAGTTTACATACAGCATAACGCCGGAATTAAAGCAAATTTTTCGGATAAAGAATTTGAAGAAGCTGGAGCTAAAATAATTGATACAGCTGCTGAAATTTATGGCAAATCAGATGTTGTATTAAAGGTAAAAGAACCTTCATTTGAAGAAGTGGATTTAATGAAAGAAGGTTTGGTTTTGTTAAGTTATTTATGGCCAGCGCAAAACCAACCATTACTTCAAAAATTAGCTGATAAAAAGGTGAATGCGATTGCAATGGATGCGATTCCTCGTATCTCTAGAGCACAAAAAATGGATGTATTATCATCTATGGCAAATATTGCAGGATATAGAGCAGTTATTGAAGGATCGTATCATTTTGGTCGTTTTTTAAATGGACAAATTACTGCCGCCGGAAAAGTAGAGCCTGCGAAAGTATTAGTAATTGGTGCTGGAGTTGCTGGCTTAGCAGCTATTGGTGCTGCCAATTCCTTAGGTGCTATTGTTAGAGCTTTTGATACTCGTAAAGAAGTTGCCGAACAAATTGAATCCATGGGCGCGCAATTTCTTACTGTTGAAATAAATGAAGATGGAGCTACTTCTTCTGGTTACTCAAAAGAAATGAGTAAAGAGTTTATTGAAGCGGAAATGAAATTATTTTTAGAGCAAGCTAAAGAAGTAGATATTGTAATTACCACCGCACAAATTCCGGGTAGACCTGCTCCTAAGTTGTGGATGGATTATCATGTTGCCGCTATGAAACCAGGTTCGGTTATTGTTGATTTAGCAGCTTCAACAGGCGGTAATTGCGAGCTTA
>JBILOV010000196.1:0-4592 GCA_044374335.1 Bacteroidia bacterium
TGGCGAAGGAACTAGCGAAATTCAAAAATTAGTTATTGCTAGAGAATTATTAAAAGATTAATTATTCCTATTTTGACAAAGAAAGGCTTCGCAAAATTTGTGAAGCCTTTGTTATTTACATAATAATTTTAAAATAAAAATGAAGTCTTTCAATTTAAAGATTCACAGTAAATTTATAATAAAAAGTTATAATTCTTCTACTGCTAATTTCCCAACTAAGGAACCAATAGCAACTCCCATACCACCCATTCTTACAGCACAAACTACACAGGGTGAAATTTTTTTAATAATAGGTTTTTTTTCATCACCAACTCCCATAATTCCGCACCAACGTTGTTCAATCTCAAACGAAACACTTGGCAAAATAACGGTTTTGAGTAATTTCTCTAATTGATTTTGTATTTTAATATTTAAAATAAAATCTGTACTAGTTTCTTTTTTAAAATCTAAATTTCTTCCACCTCCAAATAAAACCCTTTTTCCAATATTTCTAAAATAATAATATCCTTCATCGTAATGAAACGTACCTTTTAACTTTAAACCATCAATTGGTTTTGTAATTAATACTTGAGCCCGTGCTGGTTTTACATCATTTAACTTCAATAACTGATTTGCGAAACCGTTAGTGGCAACAATAATTTGTTTTGACTTTAATAAGCCAATAGAAGTATTTAATTCGACAAAAGTATTTTGATCTATGATTTGAATAACTTCTACAGAATTTAAAATAGTAATACCCTTACTTAATGCTAATTGAATAAGATTTTGCATCATTCTTCCTGTATCAATTTGGCCTTCTTTTTTGTTCCAAATTAATCCTTTTACCTGCTTGAATTGAAATGATTTAATTTTTTGATTTTCAATACTATAAGTGTTCTTTAATCCTGTATATAATTTTATATTTTTATTAAATGAATCGATTGAATTTGCACATTCCTCAAAAGTACTTTTGTTACTATATAATTCATAACCTCCATATTCTTTATAATCAATTTTTTTATCCCCTAATCGTTTTCTTAAAATCTCTAAACCTTTTATTCGCATTTCTACAGTTTGCCAAACTTGTTCTTCTTTATTTTTAGAAAGATCAGATAATAATTCGCTTACACTCCCAAAACATGCAAATCCAGCATTTTTAGTGCTGGCACCATTTGGTAATATACCTCTTTCAAGAACTAAGACTTTAGCTTTTTTATTTTTTTCTTTAAATGAAATGGCTGCATTTAAACCTACAATTCCGCTTCCAATTATAATAAGATCTATATTATTGAAATAAGTTTGTTTTTCCCAAAAGCTAAAAGTTGTTATCCTAGAGTTGTTGTGCATAATTTTTGTAGCAAGTCTTTATGAATTTTAATTAAATTTAACCCTTAATACAAAAATACCGTTTTGTAACTTATGAAGTGCAGTTTACCATTACTGATTTTTCTTATTTTTTCTTATTTTTTTTCTTTTTCTCAAGAATGGACATTACCATTTTCTAGCAGAATAGAAAAATCAGGGAAAAAATTACAAGGAGCAACGGTTAGTTTAATTCAGGGAGGAAAAATAGTTATGCAAACTATGACTGGTGATGATGGCGAATTTAAATTTCAAATACCGGCAAATGGAGATTACACAATTAGTGTTACAAAAATTGGTCATTGTACAAAAAAATTTCAAGTGTCAACCAAAGGTGTTCCGGTTGATAAAACTCAGGATGATTTTATAGGATTTAACATTCAGTCGATAAGTTTATTTGAACCACTTCCCGGAATTGATTATTCGGTATTGAATCAGGTATTAGTAAAAGTAACTTATGATTCAACAAAAGATATTTTTGATTACGATGAAGCTTATAGCAATCAAATGCTAGAAGCTTTAGATAGATTAAGGCAATTAGAGCTGGACGCTCAAAAAAAGCTAAAAGAATTAGAGGCAAATTATACAGCATCAATTAAAGCTGGCGACAAAGCTTTTCAAAAAAAGGATTGGGCAATGGCAAAAGCTGGCTATAATCAAGCTCTCACTTATAAACCTGCTGAGCTATATCCCAAGGAACAATTAGCTCAAATTGAAATAATACTTAAAGATCAAGCGGCTTTAAATAAAAAATCTGAATCTGATAAAGCAGAAGCAGCAAGATTAGCAAAAGAAAAAGCAGACAAGGAATTAGCTGATAAATTATCTAAAGAGGAAGCAGCTAAAAAGGCAGAAGCTGCAAGATTAGCAAAAGAAAAAGCAGATAAGGAATTAGCTGATAAATTATCTAAAGAGGAAGCAGCTAATAAAGCTGAAGCAGCTAGATTAGCGAAAGAAAAAGCAGCTGATAAACTCGCTAAAGAGGAAGCGGCTAAAAAAGCAGCGGCTGATAAAGCAAAGGCAACAACAAATCCTATTGATTTAACGATTGATAAATATAAAAAAGCAAAAGAAAAAGCAGATATTCTTTTTAGCGAAAAAAAATATCCACAATCTAAAATAGCATACGAGGAGGCTTTAATTGCTAAAGCTGGAGATCCTTATGCAAAAGGACGTTTAGCCGAAATAGAAAAATTATTAAAATCAGACATTGCTACTGCTGCTTCTATCGATTCTAAACAAAGGGAATTGTTAAGTAAATATTCTCCTGGTATTACTGAAGAAAAAATTGTTAGTAAAGGCGTAGTTATTCTGCAAAGAGTTTTAGTAAAAGATTCTTCGGTATACATATATCAAAAAAAAACATTTAATTGGGGAGGTGTTTCTTATTTTAGAGATGCTAAACCTATAACAAAATCTACCTTTGAACAAGAAACAAAACCTTAATAATTATTATGCAAAATATTTTTGAAGACATACATTGTTGTGTATGTGGAAACACAAAATCATCCGAGTTTACAATTACCTACGAAAAGGAAAAATTTTCTGTAGTTGAATGTAAAAAATGTTCTTTTACTTTTATCCCTCCTTATTTTAGAAAACAAATTTCGTATGAAAATTATAAGGACGAAAATGTTGCTAACGCCGTGCGAAATGGTAATAATTGGGTGAAAATAGAACGTCATAAATTACGTTATAATTTAATAAAAAAATATAAGCCAAGTGGGTCATTATTTGATTTAGGTGCAGGTTGGGGACATTTTATGTTAACTGGTAAGATGTTAGGTTATGATGTTTATGGAATTGAAATTTCAGAACAACCTTATCTTTACTCTAAAAATGATTTAAAATTACCGGTTGATCATATTGATTTTTTTGATATGAATGAAGATAAAACATTTGATATTATAACCATGTGGGATGTTTTAGAACATATTGATAAAGCAGATGATGTTATCGCTAAATGTTCTCGAATTACTTCTAAAAATGGAATTATTGTAATTCAAGTTCCTCAAATTGATTCTTATTTTGCTAAAAAGCATAAGGACAATTGGAAAATGATGGGTTTAGATCATGTAAATTATTTTGGAAAAAAAACCATTACACAATTGTTAAAAAAACATGGTTATGAGGTGGAAACAATTAAATCCTCTTTTGAAATAAAGTTGTTTATCATGTATACAATCCTTCCATTATTAAAAAGATTAAGGGGAGAAAAAAAACAGACTCAGCAGCAAGCTAATAATGCAATTAAAGCTTCGGAAAGGCAACAGTATTTTAATACGTTTACACAAAAACCAATGTGGAAATTGAAGTTATTTATGAAAATACATAACTTAATTTATAAAACATTAGAGGCATTAAATATTGGAGAGGAAATGATTGTTGTTGCCAGAAAAACAAACTAATTTTTGTATACTTGCAAATGGTTAAATTATAAAAGATAGAGATTTTTTCTATTCTGCGGAAGTGGGGATGTAAATTGCAACTTTAAACTTTTATTATAGTTTATTTCTGAGCAGTTAAAAACACGTAGCTAATGATATTTGCTCCCATTTTCAATGATTTTTCATGTGATTCCTGGCTATCTTTATGAACTTCATAACTTTCCCAACCATCACCTAAATCACATTCAGAATCATAAAAACAAATTAAACGTCCTTTATAAATTAAACCAAAACCTTGTGGTGGTTTATTATCGTGCTCATGAACTTTAGGTAATCCTTTATCAAAATTATAAGTTTGATGATAAATTGGGTGAGTAAATGGAAGCTCTACTAAATCTAATTCGGGAAATACTTTTTTAAGTTCAGTTCTTATAAATTTATCCATTCCATAATTATCTGATACATGTAAAAATCCGCCAGCAATTAAATATTTGCGTAGATTTTCTGCTTCCTGATTTGAGAATACGACATTACCATGACCAGTCATGTGTAATAATGGGTAATTAAAAATCTCACTACTTCCAACTTCAACAATAGCTTGTTCAGGATTAATAGTAGTTTTAATATTTGTATTACAGTATTTAATTAAATTTGGAAGAGATGTTTCTATATTAGCATACCAATCACCTCCTCCACTATATTTTAATAAACCAATTTGATAAGATTGACTAAATGCTAAATTTATATTTGCTAGTAAATAAATAAATAGTAGTTTAAAAAGTTGTTGCATTATTATATCGTTATTTTATAAATGTTCTTTTATTTCTTTTCCAGAAACTCAAATTAAATCAACTGTTCCAAATA
>JBILOV010000197.1:0-4528 GCA_044374335.1 Bacteroidia bacterium
AAAACGTTGTTCCCATAAATGCTTATATCCTTTTTCTTTTACAGCAGGTGTGTTTGCAATTTCAGTTAATTTACAAGTCAAATATAAACTCTCAACCCAAGAACCTGCAAATACAGATGATGCTGTATAAATACGCTCGTTAGTTCTTAAATAAGAATCACTTTTTACAAAAATTTCTGCTAAGATATTTAATAAAGAATCTTTGTTACCTAAATTACTCTCTGCACGCTTACCAATCATTTGATCAACAGCACTTTTTAATCCTAATGCATCGGCGTTACCAACAATAGTTTTCATGTATTTTAAAACATCTTGCCCATTGTTATTAACCATCGCATAAGCCATATCAATATTGTAAATTCCTAGCGTCATAGCTTTTGAAAATTCACTGCTTGCAGTCAATTGCTTCTTTGTATCAACCATTAGCGAATTGTTATAATCAATTCCCCAACTAGAAATTTCATTGATGCTTCCCACTGGCGAAGGAATATTTGCAATTGCAAAATCGAATTTAAATTTTGTTTCTTCGTTAACAGTAACTGGTGTCGTATCTTTTACAACATCTGCGGTTACATTTTCAGAAATTTCATCATTAGCTTTATCTCCACAGGATAAAAACATAAAAGATAATGATATACTTGCAGCAAAAAGTAATTTATTCATTTTATAGATTTTAAAATTTTGTACAAAAATAATATACTTATTTTAATATCCAAGAATTTCATTATTAATTAGTTAGAAAAATAATGGAATTAATATCCGATAAAATTAACTATCTAAATTACCATAATCCAATTTTTTTCTTTGTATCCATAGTATTAACTGACACACAGCTACAAAAAATGGCAAATACATAATTACTTTTGGCAAGTCAAAATGCCCTAAAATAATTTCGGCTTTACGTTTTAATCTTTCTGCAATTAAATACATAGCAGGTACTAAAAGCAAGGTTAAAAATGTGGCAAAAGCTAAACCAAATATCATTGTCCAGCTAAGCGGTCCCCAAAAAACCACATTATCGCCTCCAAAGTGAATATTTGGAGCACCATGCGCAAGTAAACCATCAAAATCAATATTTAAACCAACTGCAAGCGGTACTAAACCTAAAATAGCTGCTGTAGCAGTTAAAAAAACAGGAGTCATACGAGTTCTTCCTGCATCTACAATCGATTCGTATAAACTTACCCCTTTCAATCGTTCTTCTTCTGCAAATTCAACTAATAAAATACCATTTCTCACAACTATACCAGCTAATGCAACAATACCAATACCTGTCATTACAATACTCATATCCATTTTAAAAATAGCGGTTCCTAATAAAACCCCAATTACACTTAACACAATTTCAGATAAAATAATAATTGGTTTACCTATTGAGTTGAATTGAATTACCAATACTAATAATATAATACCAATAGCCGACATCATTGCTCCTCCTAAAAATGCACCGGTTTCTGCTTGCTCTTCTTGCTGACCTGTAAATTTAATTTCAACCGAGCCTGAAGGATCATAATCTTTGGCAACTTGCTCTAATTTAGCAACAACATTATTTGGATTAAATCCTTCTAAAACATCAGACGATAAAGATATAACCCTCTTATTTTGCTTACGCTTTATTCCGCCGTAAGTGTTTTCATATCTAATATCACAAAAAGAGGAAAGTGGAACATTGCGAAGCATACCGCCCATATTCATATCCCTGAATGTAATTTTTAAATTTTTAATTTGTTCAACATTAGTTCGCTGGTCGTAATTATAGCGTAATTGAATAGGATACTCATCATTGGCATCTCTAAATTTGCTCGGATTATCAATACCAAAAACAGCTTTACGAATTTCCATTGCTAATTGCACTGTAGAAATTCCTTCTCTGTTAGCGCGTTCTCTATCAATATCAAAAATAATCTCGGGTTTATTGTCAACAAAATCAGTTTTTAATTCTGCAACACCTGGCACGTCAGATTCTTGTAAAAATCGCTTTAAATTTTTTGCGTTTTCAACTAACTCTTCAAATTTATCTCCTCTAATTTCGATATTAATTGGCTTTGCAACGGGTGGACCTGCTTGCTCTTTATTTGCAGTAACTTCAGCACCTGGTATATTCCATTTAGTAGCTTGTAATTGTTGCAAATACTTCATAGTGCTTTGCCCATGGCGTTCACTAAATTCAACAAAATTAATCGCAATTTTTCCTCGGTTAGCATATGAGCTTTGATCTTCATCTTGCGGATCTGTAACACCAATTGTGACATTAGTAATAATGGATGAGACAATCGGATTATTTTCTCCAACAATATCATTAACTTTTTTCTCTACTTGTTTCATTACATCGTTAGTTTTAGAAGGATCTGTCCCTTCAGGTAACTTCACGTAAACAAATACATTATTAGGATCACCTTGAGGGAAAAACACAACATTGGGCGATCTTACTTTCATTAAAAATATTGAGAAAATAAATAATAGAATTGTATAAACTAATAATGCATAAGGACGTTTTAAACCCCAAATTAATAAATTAGTATATCCTCGTTGAAATGATGGCCAAGCTTTTGTTTGAAAACCCTCGATGACTTTGTATAAATACAAACGATGAAGTATCATAAATAAGGCAAAGAAAATCATTAAGTTACCAAAAGCAATATTACCCATTATGTAAAACACAATTGCTACAATGCCATACAACAATAATCTTAACCAAGCTTTACGATTTATTTTACCATAATTTTGAAATTCTTCTTTATGAGATTTCATAAAATCAACCGCAAAAACAGGATTGATGATATAAGCCACAAATAAAGATGCAAGTAATGTTACAATTAACGTTACCGGTAAAAAAAACATAAACTTGCCAATAATACCGGGCCAAAATGCTAAAGGAATAAAAGGTGCAAGTGTTGTAATAGTGCCACTTAAAACCGGAAGGAAAACCTCGCCTGCGGCTTTTTTAGCAGCAATTTTAATATCCATTTTTCCATTATCAAAAATACGGTGCGTGTTTTCAATAACTACAATGGCGTCATCCACCACAATACCGAGTGCTAATAAAAAAGCAAAAAGCACAATCATATTTAGACTGAAACCCATGGTGGGCATAAATATAAATGCAATAAACATGGATAAAGGAACAGAAAGCGCAACAAATAAGGCATTTGTTACTCCCATAAAAAACATTAAAATAAGTGTTACTAAAATGAAACCAATGATGATAGTGTTTATCAAATCATGTAAAGTTAATTTTGTTTTATCAGATTGGTCAGCTGTAATTTTTATATCAATATTTTTTGGAAATTCAGTTTTCTTTAATTCTTCAATTGTCTCTTTGATTTTATCTGATGCCGAAATTAAATTTTCTCCTGCTCGCTTAATAACATTTAAAGTAATTACATTTTTACCTCCTAATCGAGCATAACTCTGCGTTTCAGCAACTGTATCGACAACTTGTGCAAAGTCTTTTAAATAAACACGCGCACCTGATTGAGAAGAAATAATTAAATCCTTTATTTCATTAATTGTTTTAAACTCATTTTTTATGCTGATGGTACGCTTAGTTCCGTCCATTGGAATTTGACCCCCACTTATAGAAACATTTTCGCTTCCAATAGCTCGTTCTAAATCTTGCATGCCTAATTGCAAAGCTTGCATTTTAAACATATCTAAATTAATCTGAATTTCTCTATCGGGTGCACCAACCATCTTCACTTCAGTAATTTCTTTCAAACCTTCTATTCTATCTTTTAGTTCATCAGCATATTGCTTTAACTTTTGCAAATCCATATCGCCAGCAATATTGATATACATTATTGGCAATTCAGAAAATGCTAGTTCCTTTACAAAAGGTTGACGAGTTAATCCAGATGGTAAATCAGATTTTGATTCATCTACTTTATCTTTAATTTGCTGACGAGCTTTATCAACCGTAACACTGGTATTAAACTCAACCGTAATTAATGACACATCTTGCATTGAATTACTTGATAATTTTTTTACACCAGGAATGGATTTTAGTTTTTTCTCTAGTGGCTTAGTAATTGTATTTTCGATGTTACTTGGCGAGTTACCTGCATATACAGTACTTATAAAGAATTTAGGAACTACGATATCTGGGAAACTTTCCTTAGGCAATTTATTATAAGAACTCACTCCCATTAAGGAAATAATAATCACAACAATATAGATGGCTGTTTTATTATCGATAGCCCAGCTACTGGGTTTAAATTGTTTAAAATTCATATTGTTTATATTAGATAATTACTCAAAAATATATTGAACAATCACACGTATTAAAATTTATTATTTTATTTATTTAATGTAAATCCTATTAACTTACTTTTTTATTTTTATGGCATCACCCTCATTTAATCCATCGTAACCTGACTTTATTACTAAATCAGATTCTGATAAACCATCCATAATTTCCACAACACCATTATATTCTTTTCCTAAAGTAACATTTCGCTTAGCTGCTTTAGTTCCATCAGCTACTAAAATAAATGGTGCTCCTTTTAAATCTTTTTGAACATAATTTAAA
>JBILOV010000198.1:0-4517 GCA_044374335.1 Bacteroidia bacterium
ATTATTTTAATACTATATAAAAATTAACTTAATTTTTTTAAAGCATTTCTTAAATTAGAAATCACATCATCTATATCTGTAACTTTACAGGTACCAACAGACATCCGATACCATGGAGAATTATCATCTGCTCCAAAAGCATAAAATGGAACAACGGCTAATTTTGCTTCATCCAATATAAATTTAGTAATATCTTTAGTCGTTTCTAAAATCGTTCCATCGGACTTTTTCATTCCATGTAAATCAAATTTTATAGTTAAGTAAATGGCAGCTTGAGGCGTTATTGCATCAACTTTATACCCTTCATTTTTTAAATCCTGAAATCCTTTGTAAAAGCCATTTAATCGAGTGATGACTTTTGATTTTTGCACTTCAATAAAAGCATCATACATTGGTAAATTACTTAAGTATTTTGCTGTTGCCATTTGCTCTGCTTTTGGAGCCCATGCTCCAACATGAGTTAAAATAGCTTTCATCTTATCAATAATTAATTTTGGTCCCATGCCCCACCCTACTCTCACACCAGTTGCAGCTAATGATTTAGAAACACCATCCACAAAAACGGTATAAGCTTTCATTTCTGGTCTTAATACAACTGGATTGTAGTGTTTATTAGTACCAAAAGTTAATGCCCAATAAATTTGATCGTACATTAAATAAACAGGTTTTTCATCTGGTCCACGACGCGCATTTTCTCCTAATATTAAATCACAAATTTCTTCCAAACCTTCTTTACTAAAAATAGTACCTGTAGGATTTTGAGGCGAACATAAAGCAACTAAAGTGGCATCTTGAATAAATGGTTTAATATCCTCTGCAGTTGGCATAAAATTTTGTTCAGGAGTGGCTTCAATAACTACTGATTTAGCAAAATTTAAATAGGAATAATGGTTATTGTTCCAGGAAGGTACAGCAAAAATAACAGTATCATTTGCATCAACTAAAGCTTTAAAAATACTATATATAACTGGGCGTGCTCCTCCAGCAATTAAAATTTCATCATTTTTATATTCTAAATTACCACGTTCTTTTAATAAATTAGAAACGGCGTTTCTTAACTCCAACATACCATCAGCAGCCGGATAATTTGTTTGATCATCAAAATAAGCATCAACAATAGATTGTTTTAATTCTATTGGAATAGGAAATTCCTTTGGATTAAAATCTCCAATAGTCATGTTATAAATTTTTTCACCCTGCTTTATTTTTTCATTTACCTCTCCAGCTAATTTAATTATTTCAGAACCAATAATATTTTCGGCAAGTTTAGATACTTTTGACTTTTTTGATTGAAGTGAAGTGCTCATGTAATTTATTTTTCTGAAAATTATATATAAAACTTCTTACTACAAAATAATGTTTACAACAGTTTTGAATTACTTATATTAACATCAATTTTTTATGATTTAAATCAATCTTAAATAGCTAATTTTACTGTTATATTTATATAAAATGAATTTAAATAAAATTACGGAACAAGTTATTGAATGCACAAAAATAGTTGGAGAATTTATTAGAAACGAGCGTAAAACATTTTCTTATAATCAAGTTGAAATTAAAGGTTTAAATGATTTGGTAAGCTACGTAGATAAAACATCCGAAAAACTTTTAGTGGAAAAATTAGCTTTAATTTTTCCAGAAGCAGGATTTATTGTTGAAGAAAATACAAAAACTGTAACTAAAGATTACAATTGGATTGTTGATCCTTTGGATGGAACAACTAATTTTATTCACGGAATTCCGTGCTACGCAATAAGTATTGCTTTAGAATATAAAGGAGAAATATTAATTGGAGTTGTATATGAAGTTGCTCAAAACGAATGCTTTTATGCTTATAAAAATGGTGGCGCTTTTTTAAATGGAATTAAAATAACAGTATCCGAAAGAAAAACGCTATCGGAAAGTTTAATAGCTACGGGATTTCCAATTTATAATTTTACAAGGTTAGAGAATTATATTAGTGTACTAACTTATTTAATGAAAAATACTCATGGTATAAGACGAATTGGCGCAGCCGCAGCTGATTTATGTTATTTAGCTTGCGGAAGAGTAGATGCCTTTTTTGAATATAATTTAAATTCTTGGGATATTGCGGCTGGTGCACTCATCGTAAAAGAAGCAGGCGGAACAGTTAGTGACTTTAATCGGCAAAAAAATTGGTTATTTGGAAAAGAAATAGTTGCAACAAATTATCACTTACAAGAGATTATTGAAAAGATAATACAAGAAAAATTTTAGAAAATTAGAACTTAGACCTTAACCTGGTTTTTCTTCGTTTTGGTGGAAAAAAGCGGCCAATAGTAACCTGAAGAGACATATAAGAATCTTTCTCCTTATCACCCCTTTGGGCTCCAGTTCCATCTCCGTTGGGTGATGTGGCAAAAGGAATGTCACCTTTACTTGGATCTGAAAAAGCAACAGATTTAATTCCATAAGCATCTAACAAAGCTGCTTTATCAAAATAATAAGTTGTACTTACATCATCAATATAATCTGTAAATGTTTTTCGATAATTAAACTCTAAACCTAAACACCAGAGCTTGTTTAAAGACATTCTCCAAGCTATTCCCATTGGGATACTTACAGAAATTCTGCTATATTGCTGTGGCCCACCCGGCAAGCCTTGCCCTTCAGTATGAAGTGGGTATAATTTTTCATATTTTCCAGTGTTTGAATTTCTACCTTTAGGATTAAAATAAAAACCAGCAACGCCAATAAAACCTATAAACTCATTAGATTTTCCTTTATGACGACGAGTGAATGTTTTTTTTATTCCATATCTGTGACCAACCTTGCTTGCGAAAAAAGAAAATTCAGCCCTAACTGCTAATTCAAAAATATTTGATTTAAAATTTAAATTTCTATTATTTCTATAGGGCTCCGATGTTAAGTTATCATCACCAGCAACTAGTAAATAGTTTAAACTTGAATGCACATTAAAGTTTTTAGCAAATTTATATCTGTATGCTAAAGTAATTGCAGGACGTGTTAAAGCAAATTCCAAATCTGAAGGACTATAATCCGTACCAATTTTATTTAACCCACCTAAATCACCTAAAAATTGTGATAATCCAGCTTGGAACACAACTTCCTGCCTATATTTTTTCCAATCATTTGGTCTTGTAAAATTTTGAGAAAATGAATGTTGAAGAAAAAAAGTTGAAAATAAAATAAAATAAGATAAGATACTGACTTTCATATGTTTAAATTATTGTTTTTAATAGTCAGATGGTTTATAACGTTTATATTTTCCCGCTTGCAAACGGTACAATCTTGTGTTTATTTAACAAAAATAATTCTTTTTTTTTAAATTGAGTTAAATATTTAAAAAAAATCATGGTTTACGAAAAATTACAGTAATTTGATATTGTACTAAAATTTTGAGCTAAGTTTAGTTCTAGTTCTTTTTATCAATAAAAATCTTCCAACAGTTACTTGCAAAGACATAAAAGAATCTTTTTCTTTATCACCTCTTTGCGCTCCTGTTCCATCACCATTGGGAGAACTGGCACCAGGAATATCACCTTTACTGGGATCTGCCAAAGTTGCAGCAGTTAAACCATAGGATTCCTCTATTAAAGCATTATTATAATAAGTTGTACTTACATCATCAATATAATCTGTAAATGTTTTTCGATAACTAAACTCTACCCCAACTGACCATAATCTATTTAAAATAGCGTGAAATGCAACACCTATCGGTAAGCTTATTGATACTCTTTTATATTGTTTAGGACCTCCCGGTAATCCCTGACCTTCAGTATGTAATGGATGTAAAGCCACGTATTTTCCAGTAATTGGATTCTTTCCCTTTGGGTTGAAATAAAATACACCAAAACCTATAAATCCAATCAACTCGTATGAACGTGATATATTTGCTCGAGGTAGTTTATTTTTTAATCCGAAAATTCCTAAACTTTTAATTGATGAAATGCCAAACTCTATCCTTGAAGACAATTCAAAAATATTAGATTTGAAATTCAAATTTCTATTGTTACGGTAAATATCTTTTGTCAATCTATCATCTCCTGATAGCCTCAAGTAATTTAAACTTGAATGAACGTTAATATTTTTATTTATCTTATAACGATAGGCTAAACTAATCGCTGGCCTAGTAGCTGCTAATTCAAGGTCAGCAGGACTATAATCTTTACCAACTTTGTTTCTGCCTCCTAAATCGCCTAAAAAACCAGAAGCACCAATACTTCCAATAAGTTCGTTATTATACTTTTTCCACCCATTAGGACTTGAAAAATTTTGACTAAATACAGAAAGTGCGCAAATTAAAATTGCGAGAATATAAATATGAGACTTGTGTTTCAAAATAATTTACTTTACTGTTAATGGCAATATAAGCTTTTATATAATTTATATAATAATTATGTTATCAGTTCTTTGAATGTAAATTCGTTAAACTTTTAAGTCAGTATCTGACCCAAAATAAAAAAGTTTTTTTCGATCAAACATAAACTAAATCATTTTTTAAAATATAAACACCACTAATATATAAAAAAAAA
>JBILOV010000199.1:0-4486 GCA_044374335.1 Bacteroidia bacterium
TAAAGCTATCACTTCATCTAATACATTTTGTAAAAACTCAAAGGTTGAATCTTTAGTGCAATATACATCTTCAAAAACGCCCCACCCTTTTTCTACTTCTATTTGTTTGCCTGTGCAAGACAACCAAGGATAAGAGGCTATAGCAGCAACTGAATGTCCAGGCATTTCTATTTCTGGAACAATGGTTACATGGCGTTTAGTGGCATAAGCTACAATATCTTTTATTTCTTCTTGAGTGTAAAAACCGCCATAAGGTTTGCTGTCAAATTTTTGGTCGCTATACGGACCAACCATAGTGCCTTTTCTATATGCTCCAATTTGAGTTAGCTTTGGATATTTTTTTATTTCAATTCTCCATCCTTGATCTTCGGTTAAATGCCAATGAAAGGTATTCATCTTATACATAGCAATTAAATCAATGTACTTTTTGATAAACGAGACTGGAAAAAAATGTCGGCACACATCTAAGTGCATTCCTCGCCATTCGAAACGAGGAGCGTCTTTTATTTTAAGGCAAGGAATAATAAGTGTTGTTGCTTTTTCAACGGGTAATAGTTGTATCAACGTTTGTATGGCATAAAAAATTCCTGCACTTTTTTCTTTTGCTGAAATTTGAATATTATTGTTTGAAATCGTTAATTCATATTCCTCATTTGATTTTATTTTAGTTTGAGTGGATTCAAATTCAATATAAGAATCGTTTTTAGGAATCGCTGTTGTAGTTTGTAATTTAAAATGGTAGTATTTATCGAGATAATCATTTAACCAATCTATTTCATTTTGATGCGAAGTTGATGTAACGACGATTTTTGTAGAAGGCGATAGTGTAAATTGTCCAGACGTTATTTCAAATGATCTTGGAATAGGAATAATAGGTAAACCGTTAGTTTGCTTTTGTGAGAAACCACACAAGTTTATAAAAGAAATAAATAATATAAAAGCACTATTCTTCTTCATCGTTATATAACTCTAGCAATTCTTTCGGGTAATCCTCTTTTAAAATATATACTCCAGTCATTGGATTGACGATTTCACGAATGCTTTTTAGGTGAACATAAAATGTCATTCCGTTTTTATTTTCTACTTTTTCAGTTTTACTAATGGCTTTTTTAGAAAAAGGAAATAATGTAACGGAACCATTATCAAGTTTGCACTCAATAACTGACATATCAGGAATTTCAAAACTAAATTCATCATTATTAGGATAAAGACCATTTAATAAATAGCTGGTATTATTATTTACTTTAAATTGAGTGACGTTGCCTTGAACATCAAATTCATCTTCCCACAAATATTTAATATTGTCCTCTGTTTCATCACCTTCGTTATCTTTATCAGCATAGGCTTGATTAAATTTTGAATTAACTAATTTGACGTTTATTGTTACTTTCATTTTGTTATGCAATTTTTTTTGTAAATGTATAGATTAATGTGCAGTTGTTTCATTAGTATCGTAATCAATACCTTCTGTTTTTAAAATACCTTTTACTTTAAAGGCATACCAAGTTAAAAACGCAAAACAAACTAATGGAATAATATAAGAAATATGAATATTCAGTTTATCAGCCATTAAACCTTGCAAGGGCGGAATAAATGCCCCACCCAATATCATCATAATTAAAAAAGAAGAAGCTTGACTGGTATATTTTCCTAAACCTGCAGTTGCTAATGAAAATATACATGGCCACATAATTGAACAAAATAATCCACCACTCAAAAAAGCAAATACACTAATTTGTCCGGTAGTAATTAATCCGATAAGCATAGCAAGAGTTCCTAATGCACCAAAAATAATTAAAGTTAAAGCAGGTTTTTGCTGACCCATAAAAAATGCCGTTATTAGTAACGCAACGCAAATGGCGTATTTATAAAATTGAGATGAATCTGCACTATTTAAATAATTCATAAACAATACTAAGCAAAATGCTAAAAATGGAACTACAATAGTTAAAACGACTTTTAATTTTTTGTTTAAATCAAAAGCTCCAATTGAACCAGTCCATCGGCCAATCATTAAACTGCCCCAATACAAAGAAACATACGGCCCAATTTCGGAATCCTGTAAACCCCCAAAATTAGGCAATTTAAGTAAAGAACCTAAATTACTTTGTATAGATACTTCCACACCCACATATACAAAAATGGCAAGCATCCCCAACAATACTTGAGGATATTTTTTTTCTTCAAAACGCTTTTGCTTTTTAATAGATTGGTATTGTAATCCAAGTGTTACTAAAACAAACAATAAAAAAATACCTATGCCTACTAAAAATAAATAGTTTTTAGAACCAGATGTATAATCAGTTATAGCACTGTATGCAAAAATTAAAATAAGTACAATGATTATTCCCATTATAAAATGAAGCGGACTTTTTAGAACCTTCATAGTTGAATCTGTCTCTTCTTCTATTTGTAGTTTTGGCATTTTGGTAAAGTATAAAATAATAGAAGCAATGGCAAACGCTATTGCTAAAATAATATACAGGGTATTGATAGATGAAATTGGAGCCGATTCTTTATCAGTACCGGATGCTATTGCCTTTCCAAATAATAACACACTAACTAAAATAGGGCCAATAGTTGTGCCAAACGAATTAATACTTCCTGCAAAATTTAAGCGATGAGAACCAGTTGCCGGATCGCCAAGGTTTAATACTAAAGGATTGGCCGATGTTTGTTGTAAAGAAAAGCCTAACGCAATAATAAAAAACGAGACTAAAATAAAAGGAAAAGATCCGCTGTTAACCGCAGGAATCATAACCAAAGCTCCTAATATAGAAATGCTTAGCCCTAAAACGATGGTTGTTTTATAACCCATTTTATTGATGATGTCTCTATTTAATTTTAGTGAAATCATATACAAAAACAAAGATCCAAGAAAATAAGCGCCATAAAAAGCACTATCAATTAATTGAGATTGAAATTGACTTAAATGAAAATGCGTTTTACAAAACGGAATAAAAATTCCGTTAGATGCCGCTAAAAATCCCCAAAAAAAGAAAACTGTAATAATGGAGATAAAACTTGATTGTACTTTTTGCATAAAAAATAATTTGATATGTATCTAAAGTAGCGGTTTTTGTTGATTGTGTTTGCCTTCAGAAAACCCATTTATTAACAACCCTCTTTTTACTACTTATTTTAAAATGTCTCAACGCATACTTCATAACGTTTATCTTTATAACATGCAATTACTTACTCCAACCCATTGGCAAGACTATGAATTAATAGATTGTGGTGATTTTGAAAAATTAGAACGTTTTGGTAAATACATTACTATTCGTCCAGAACCACAAGCTGTTTGGAGAAAAAGATATTCTGAAAATGAATGGCAAAAGCAGGCACACGTTAAATTTGTCCCCAAAAGCAGTTCAAGTGGAGAGTGGAAAGAAATAAAAAAAATGCCTGATCAATGGACGATTAACTATCCATTAGGAACAAAAAATAATAGTAAAGAAATTACCTTACGTCTTGGTTTAACTTCTTTTAAACACGTGGGCGTTTTTCCGGAACAGGCTTGCAACTGGGATGTTATATTTGATTATTTAGCGCCATTAGAAAAACCAAAATTTTTAAATTTATTTGCTTATACTGGTGGAGCATCAATTGCAGCAAGAGCTGCCGGAGCAGATGTAACGCATGTAGACAGTATTAAACAAGTAGTTAATTGGGCAAATGAAAACATGCAAAAATCTAATTTGGATAATATTCGTTGGATGATTGATGACGCCTTAAAATTTGCAAAAAAAGAACAACGCCGCGGTAATCTATACCAAGGTATTATTTTGGATCCTCCGGCATTTGGCCACGGTCCTAACGGAGAAAAATGGAAATTAGAAGATAATATTTTAGAAATGATTGATAGTGTTTTAGAGATATTAGATCCTAAGCAACACTTGCTAATATTAAATGCGTATTCATTAGGTTTTTCGGCATTGGTGCCGCAAAATTTATTAGAGCCATTTGCTACCAAACATAAATCAGATTTAAGTATTGGCGAATTATATTTAAATGCAAAAAGTGGCGTTAAATTACCATTGGGCGTTTGGGGTAGATTAGAAAAAAAATAAAACTATAATTATTTGTTGGCTGTAAATTAAAATTAGGCGTTCCAATTATTTGACAATTGGCAGAGGCTTTATAAATTCCTTTTATATCAAGCGTAAACTTGTCAACCTGCATTTCAATACCTCTAAAAACAATAACTTCTACCTCTTATTCATTTGGCTGAACTACGCAATTTTTATACTTGCTAAATACTGTTTTAATCCAGTTACATAACTTAATTCATTCGGTTTTATGAGCAGATAATCGTTGGTTTTATTGAAAATTTTTATTTTTAATTGTTTTCCAATCGCTACAGCATCTACAATATATATTTTATAATCATCTGTTTGTAGGGTTGCTTATTTATAAAAGTATTTAATTGAAGGATTTATTTTTTACTTTTTGTGAAAAAAAACTAAAACTAAAAAATAATGAGATG
>JBILOV010000200.1:0-4460 GCA_044374335.1 Bacteroidia bacterium
TACCTATAATACCACCTGTAGCAATTGCTATTTTTGCTTGTTCACTTTGGTAATTACTTTTTGAATCACCATTACTAAAATTTTCTATACGCGCTTTCCATGTAGGACCCCTAGGAATTAAATCAGGAAACTGATAAATAATAATCCCTAATAATAAAGCAAAGCCAATACATCCCCCTAAGATGTACCCTATAAATTTTAATTTTACTCTTCCAACAAACATTAAAAATAAACAGTTTGTAAACAGTAAAGCCGCTGTAGAAAAGTTAGCAGGAAAAATTAGCAAACAAATAAAACCAACAGGTAATAATAAGTATATAAATAGTGATTTAAAATCATCTAATTGTCCTTGCCTAATGGTAAGTGTGCGAGCAACAAAAATTAATAAAATAATTTTTGCAACATCAGAGGATTGAAAAGTTAACCCTAACCCTGGAATTTCAACCCATCTGCTTGCTTCGCCAGCACTCCTCCCTTTCATCAAAGTAAAAAATAAAAGCGGAACCACTAAAAAAATACCTATTTGAGCAATTTTTGAAAAGACAGTATATTTAAGTCTATGAACAAAAAACATAATAATAATACCTGTTATAATTTTAAATCCATGGTTTAACAAGTAAAATTCAGTATTACCTTGTTTATATTTATGAGCCAATGTAACAACAGAACTATATACTACTAAAATAGATAGCAAAGACAATAGGAACACTATTGTCCAGATAACTCTATCGCCTTTTAAATATGCAAATTGCTTCATTAGTATTATTTTAGTTGTTTGAAAAAAGTTTTTGGTTGTTAGATTTAATAGTTCAGTATAATATTTATCATATCAAACAACTTACAACAAATAACTTTACTCTTTATTTAATACAAGTTCTTTAAATTTATTTCCTCTATTTATGTAATTATCAAAAGGTTCAAGACTTGGGCAAGCTGGTGAAAATAAAACGGCCTGATTTTTAATAGCCTTAGCCTTTGAAATAGTAACAGCACTTTCTAAATTATCAGCAACAAATACCATCACATGTTTATTAAAAATATTTTTTATTTCAGCAAAACAACGTCCAATATAAATTACTGTTTTAATATTATAGTAATTAATATTTTTAAACCAAGAGTAGTCAGTTTTCAAATCATCTCCGCCTAAAATCAATACTATTTCTGTATCAACGGAATTAATACTTTCTACGGTTTGCTTTGCATTTGTAGCTTTTGAATCGTTAATAAATGTGACATCATTTATACAAGCTACAAACTCAAAACTATGATCGGTTTTTCTGTTTATAGAAAATGTTTTTTTACCTAATGCAAATTCCTTCATTTTAAAGACCTCTTACAGCAGATTTAAATTGAACGCCTCTGTCTTCATAGTTTTGGAATAGATCAAAACTTGCACATGCAGGAGATAACAATACAGCATCTCCTTTAGTAGCTAATTTGTAACACATGGCAACTGCTTCACCCGCAGAACTCGCTTCCATGATATTTTCCACAGAACCTTTAAATGCTTTGATGATTTTTTTATTATCAACACCTAAGCAAACAATTGCTTTAACTTTTTCTTTAACTAAGTCAAGTAATTCATCGTAATTGTTTCCTTTGTCTTGTCCACCAAGAATTAAAACAGTTGGTTTTTGCATACTTTCTAAAGCATACCATGTAGAGTTAATGTTAGTTGCTTTTGAATCGTTAATAAATTCGATGCCATTAATAGATGCAACAAATTCTAAGCGGTGCTCAATGTTTACAAAATCTTCTAAGCTTTCGCGAATAATGTCTTTACGGATGTCTACGATGCGAGCTGCCATTGATGCAGCCATTGAGTTGTAAACATTGTGCTTGCCAGCTAAGGCCAATTGTTCTATGGTCATAATTAAGGGTTTAGGGTTATTATTGTAATTAAGGGTTATTTCATTTTCTTGTAAAAAAGCGCCGTTGCCATCTATCTTTTTTTTAATGCTAAACGGAACGCATTCAGCTTTGATAGGATGTTGCTGCATGTATTCTTCCATCACTAAGTCATCCGCACAATACACAAAGGCATCATCCTTTGTTAAATTCTGAGTAATACGAAATTTAGATGCTACATAGTTCTCAAACTTGTAGTCATATCTGTCTAAATGATCAGGTGTAATATTTAATAGGATAGCAACATTTGCCTTAAAATTATACATGCCGTCTAATTGAAAGCTGCTTAATTCTAAAACGTAATAATCAAAATTCTCAGTTGCAACTTGATAAGCAAAGCTTTTTCCAATATTACCAGCTAAGCCAACATTGTATCCTGCTTTTTTAAGAATATGATAAGTAAGTAGAGTCGTGGGTGTTTTTAACTTACAAACCGTTATGCAAATTTTTTTAGCTTTAGTATATCTTCCAGCAAATTCTATTTCAGAAATTACGGGAATGTTTTTTGCTTTTGCTTTTTGAACTAATTCTACTTTATCAGGTATACCGGGACTCTTAATAATTTCCGTAGCATTTAAAATTAAGTGTTCTGTATGTTTACCCTCTTCAAAAGCAATACTGTAATTTATTAGTTCTGTCTTATATTTTTCTTGAATAATACCTTTGTCAGATACAAACACATCATAACCTTTGGCTTGACCTAAAATAGCACTGCCAATGCCACTCTCGCCAGAGCCGAGAATAACCATACGAGGTTTTTGATTAGTTGTATTTGTAGTTGAGTTCAATGTGTTTTTATTATCTTAATTTTAATGTTACGATGGTTAAAGCAGCAAGCATAATTCCAATAATGAAAAAACGCATCACAATTTTTGATTCATGGAAACCTGATTTTTGGTAATGATGATGTAACGGCGCCATTTTAAATAAGCGATTTGCTTTGGCGAATTCCAATCCGTTTTTTTTCTTCTGATATTTAAAATAAAATACTTGCATAATCACTGATAGGTTTTCAATTAAAAACACACCACATAAAACAGGGATTAACAATTCTTTACGAATAGCAATGGCAAAAACAGCAATGATTCCTCCTATTGCCAAACTTCCCGTATCGCCCATAAATACTTGGGCAGGAAAAGCATTGTACCATAAAAAGCCAACGCATGCTCCTACAAATGCGGCCATAAATACTACCAGCTCGCCAGTGTTAGGTATGTACATGATGTTTAAGTAATCTGCAAAAACGGTATTACCACTTACGTATGCCAAAATTCCCAACGTGGTCCCTATAATTGCACTTGTTCCCGCTGCCAGTCCATCAATACCGTCTGTAATATTTGCCCCATTCGACACTGCGGTCACAATTAAAATAACAATAGGAATAAAAATTAACCAACCATATTTTACAGCATTATCTCCCATAAAAGATAAGATTGTTGTATAATCAAATTCATTGTTTTTTACAAAGGGAATAGTTGTTTTTAATGTTTTAATTGGAGTAGCAGCGTATTTTGGTAAGGCTAAATCTTTTTTTGTACTGATTGCTTCATCAAATGAATATGCACTTTGTTGATTTGCAGTTACGCGTTCTTTAATTACAACATCCGGATGAAAATAAAAAACTGCACCCACTAATAAACCAATCCCAATTTGCCCAACTACTTTAAATTTACCTTGTAAGCCTTCTTTATTTTTTTTAAATACTTTGATGTAATCATCTAAAAAGCCAATTGTTCCTAACCAAATTGTTGAAATCAACATGAGTACAATATATACATTGAATACTTTTGAAAACAATAATGTTGGAATAATAATAGCCGCTAAAATAATTAAACCACCCATAGTTGGGGTACCTGCTTTTTCATTTTGTCCTTCTAAACCTAATTCTCTGATGGTTTCACCAATTTGTTTTTTACGGATATAATTGATAATACGTTTACCAAACACCATTGTTATTATTAAAGAAGATAATAGAGCTAAAGCCGCCCTAAAAGAGATGTATTGAAACACACCCGCTCCCGGAAAATTAAAGTATTGATCTAAGTAGTGAAATAAGTAATAAAACATATTATATATCGAGTGTTTTAAAGTTTTCTTTTACAATTTCAAAATCATCAAATGGATGTTTTACTCCACTTATCTCTTGGTACTTTTCGTGCCCTTTTCCTGCTATTAAAATAATATCACCTTCTTTAGCAAAAGCGACGGCTGTTTTAATAGCTTCTTTTCTATCACTGATTCGTAATGTTTTTTTTGCGTCTACCGGATTAATACCAGCTTCCATTTGATTTAAAATTTCTTCCGGATTTTCGCTTCTTGGATTATCGCTTGTTAAAATAACTTTGTTACTATATTCGCAAGTAATTTGTGCCATAATAGGACGTTTAGCAGCATCTCTGTCCCCACCACAACCAACTAGTGTAATCACTTGTTCGTTTCCTGTTCTGATATCTTTAATAGTTTCTAACACATTTTTTAAAGCATCAGGTGTGTGAGCATAATCAATAATAGCAACAATGCCATTTTTTGATTTAATATATTGGAAGCGACCT
>JBILOV010000202.1:0-4439 GCA_044374335.1 Bacteroidia bacterium
TATTTGAAACTACTTCTTTAGAAAACAGTTGGGATGGTTCGTATAAAGGAAAAAAAATGGATACAGGAGTATTTATTTATAAAGCCGATGGGGTATCTATAGACGGGCAATCATTTAAATTAAAAGGTAACATTACTCTTATTAGATAATTTAAAAAATATTTGAAAAAATAAAATATAGCACATGAAAAAAATAATTTTAGCAACAATTATCTTACTTCCTATCTTAATAAGGGCTCAAGATATACACTTTTCACAATTTAATGAAACGCCCGTTTTATTAAATCCTGCTATGAGTTGTACAGCTTTTGATACAAGAATTATTGCAAATTATAAAAACCAATGGGCTAGTATTACAAGTCCATTTGAAACTTACGGCATCAGTATTGAAAAAGCATTGAATCATTTGAAACTTAAAAAAGCTTTTACGGGCATGTCGTTAAGCGTATACAAAGATAAGGCAGGCGATGCAGGATTAGGAACTATAGCAGTAAATTTAGGCTTTAATGCAATAATTAAAACTAGTGAGTTTAGTAAGCTTTCAGGAGGTATAGGTGCCGGAATTAATTACAGAACAATTGATGCCACGAAATTACAATGGGAAAGTCAATACAGTGGAGCAGTATATGATCCAACGATATCATCAGGAGAAAAAACACTTCAAAAATCATTTGTGCAAGCTGATTTAGTAGGAGGTTTAGTATTTCACTATGCTAAAAGTGAAAGGTACATTAGTGCTCAAGATGGTACAAAGTTTGATATTGGTATTTCTGCTTCACACTATAATACCCCAAAATATTCGTATGCCTTGAGCGATGATCAACAATTTGCTAAATTAATATTTCACACAAACTTTGATATTGGAATTGAAAGCGCAGGTGTGGCAGTTGTTCCAAGTTTATTATATATGAAACAAGGTCCTTCCCAAGAACTCGTACTTGGAAGTTACTTTAAATATATTATTCAAGACCAATCTATATATACAGGTTTAAAAAAACCTTGCGCAATTTCAATTGGGTTATTTTATCGAGCTGCAGATGCTGTTATTCCAAGTTTCTTATTTCAATATGATAAATATGCATTTGCTGTAAGTTATGATTTAAATACATCTGAATTAACAGGTGCATCAAAAGCAAAGGGTGGTTTAGAATTTAGTTTAAAATTTAATATGAGTCCTGGGTATGGAAAATCATTAGGAAAAAGTCTAAATAGATCTACTTCGCACTAACAAATCTTATAATTGATTAAAATAGTTTACGCTTTTTAACAAACGACTTCCATACCAACTAAACATTTCGCCGTCAACTACCATTATTTTAGAGTTGGGCAAGTGAGATTTAAATTGCTCTACATGGGTTTCATTAAACGGAAAAGGTTCTGAAGAAAGATAAATCAATTCTGGATTTAATTGTTTTATTGAATCCATGCTTAATTCTGGGTAACGGGCATAAGTTTCTGATAACACATTGTTTAAACCCATTTTAAGAAGCATATCACCAATAAAAGTAGCTTTACCGGCAGCCATGTAAGGTTTTTTCCAAATTAAATACAAAACCGACTGATTAATTTTATTTAAATTCAAAAAGGATGTTGCAATAGTTGCTTTAATTTTATTAGCCTCCTCTGCCCTATTTACTAATTCACCAACAGACTGAATCATGGAAAGAGAATCTTCCAAATTATAAATATCGCTCATCCAAACAGGAAAATATTTCTGTAATTCTAAAATCTGAATTCGTTCATTTTCCTCTTTATTACCTATAATTAAATCAGGTTTAAGTGCTTTTATTTTTTCAATATTCAAGGTTTTTGTACCGCCAATTTTATCTACTGCTTTAAACATTTCGTTAGGATGAATACAAAATTTAGTAATGCCTACTAACTCATTTCTTAACCCTAAATCCCACAGTAATTCAGATTGAGATGGTACCAATGAAATAACTCGTTTTGGAAACAATTGAAACTCAATTCTATTATTTATTTGATCGTTAAATATCATGCACCAAATTTGATAATAATACTGCATATTTGCTAAAGGTGCCAAAAATAACTACAAAATAAAACTATCTACTTGTTCTTTTCTATGAATACTTTTTCAAAAAATAGTTCCGTAACAAAAGCTATGCAACAATTTTTTTCATCGTCTCGATAAAAAATTACTTCGCATATTTAATCTATTTTATAATTACATTTGGCATGAAATGAATTCTTCTTTAAAAGCTCATATCTCATTGTTTTTGGCGCAGGTTATTTATGCTCTCAATTACTCTATTGCAAAAGATTTAATGCCAACCTATATTAAACCACTTGGTTTAGTTATGATGCGAATATCTGGCGCACTAATATTATTTTGGGTCATGTCTTTTTTCTCAAAAAAAGAACAAATTGAAAAAGGAGATTTTAAAAAATTGATGCTATTAGCGTTATTTGGAGTAGCTATTAATCAAGCATTTTTTATTTATGGCTTGAGTTTAACCAAGCCCATAAACTCGGCCATTATAATGGTAAGTAACCCTATTGCAGTAATGCTATTTACTATTTTTATTTTTAAAGAAAGATTTACTTTTTATAAATTATCAGGATTAGCCTTTGGAGTAATTGGCGCATTAACACTCTTACTTTTTAAAGCACATGGTTCGTTTGCAATAGGCAGCGAAACTATTGCCGGAGATTTAATGACCTTGGTAAATTCATTATCATGGGCCGTATTTGTGGTAATGGCCAAACCTTATATGCAAAAATATCAAACAGTTACCGTTATGAAATGGATTTTTACTTTTGGGTTCATTTATATGTTTCCTTTTGGAATGGCTGATTTATTGAGTGTACAATGGCAGGCCTTATCTTCTCAAACTATTTTTGCTATGGCATTTGTGGTAATTGCAACAACTTTTTTAGCCTATTTATTAAATACGTATGCTTTAAAAGCATTAAGTTCTTCGGTAGTAAGTATGTATATATACTTGCAGCCATTTTTAGCTACAACAATAGCTATTGTTTTAGGAAAAGATGAAATAACAACCATTAAAATAATTTCTGCAACTTTAATTATCTCAGGTGTATATTTAGCTAGTAGAAGTAATAAAGAAGAAAACATTTCTTTAAAAATTCAATTTGTTAAGCTTTACAAAAAAATTATTAAATCTTAATTATAACCTTTAAATTAGTATTCGCTTAGTATACAAAGCAATTAAAAATCAATCAAATGATACATATTTTATCCGAACAAAATTCTATATTCAATCAATACGTAGCTGAATTGCGCGATGTAACAATTCAAAAAGACAGTATGCGTTTTCGAAGAAACCTAGAACGAATGGGTGAAATTATGAGTTATGAAATTTCTAAAACTTTAGAATACGAAACTCAAGAAACAACTACGCCACTTGGTATTGCAATAACAAGTCATTTAACTGCTCAACCTGTAATTGCTACTATTTTACGCGCCGGATTACCTATGCATCTTGGTGTGTTAAACTATTTTGACAAAGCGGAAAATGCTTTTATCTCTGCTTATAGAAGACATCATAAAGATAACACATTTGATATTCACGTTGAATATGTTTCTAGTCCGAACATAGATAATAAAATATTGATTTTATGTGATCCTATGATTGCAACCGGTGGATCCATTGTTTTAGCATACAAAGCAATTTTAGCAAAAGGTACTCCAAAACATGTTCATATAATTTCTGCTATCAGTAGTAAAGAGGGTGTTAATTTTGTTAAAGCAAATTTACCAACTCAAAACTGCACTATTTGGTGTGGAGCCGTTGATGAAGAATTAACAGCACATTCTTACATTGTTCCGGGTTTAGGAGACGCAGGTGATTTAGCTTTTGGTGAAAAAATTTAATTTCTTAGAACTCATTTACTCAATATAACCACATGGATAATACTGAAATCTGGAAATTTATTTCAGCAGCTCTTGCCTGCACCATTTCCTTATCCAAAATAGGAATTCCAACTGTTATTGCCATATATAAATACAACTACACATTAGCATTATTAAGCAGCTGTACTGGAGCTATTTTTGGAACAGTTGTGTTTACTTATTTATTTGCCGGAATATTAAAATGGTGGGATAAGCTAAAGGACAAATATTTTAAACCTAAACTTCCAAAAAAAGTATTTACTAAATTTAACAGAAAAGTTATTAGAATTAAATCCCGCTTCGGATTAATAGGTATTGCTATTTTAACACCTATTTTTTTATCAATACCAATTGGTGCTTTTTTAGCAGAGCGATTTTATAAAGACAAAGGAAAAGTAATTCTATATTTGAGTTTGTCCTCTGTTTTTTGGTGCTTTACTTTGTACTTCATATTCTTATTTTTTTTCGATTCATTTAAATCAATATTCAGTTAGGTAAAATTAAGCTAAATAATTACATAGATTTTTAAAGTCTAATTTATAATAAGATTGCACTATTTTTTCGAA
>JBILOV010000204.1:0-4400 GCA_044374335.1 Bacteroidia bacterium
AGCCCGAATAGATGCAGAAACTTTTTTTGGAAAGAAAATATTTTTAGAATTGTTTGTTAAGGTTGCTAAAGATTGGAGAAGTAACGATTCTAATTTAAAAAATTTCGGATACCAGCATTAGTTAATATTCAGTAGCATGTCAGTTCGAGAGTTGTCGAGATCATCTATAACATCTCTCTACGCTTAACCTCACACAAAAGTTCACTGAACTTTTGCCGTACTCGATGTGACAAAAATGTTACGCTTTGTAACTATATTCCCACGCAGATTTATAAAAATTGTTTGCTTCGCAATATTCAATAAATGATTTATAAAATGGATGATTACCAATAGTGGCAGTATCCATAATAACTACCAACTTTTTCTTGGCACGCGTTAAAGCTACATTCATACGTCGAATATCAGATAAAAATCCAATTTCAGAATCAGTATTACTTCGTACTAAAGAAATATAAATCACATCACATTCTTCGCCCTGAAAGCCATCAATGGTTTTTACCTCCAATTCATTTATTGGATAAGCAGAATAATCAAAATCAATTAGTTTTTCTTTTAGCAGTTCAATTTGTTCTTTATAAGGAGAAATAATTCCCACATCAATTTTTTGAGTCTCACCCGCAAAGTTATATTGTTGCAATAACAACTCTAAATGTTTAAATAATAAATCGGCTTCTCCTTTATTTGATAAACTTAAACTTTCCGGATTTTGAAATTCATCAAAACTACAACCAGCGGTGTCAACTAATTCTACAGGTATATGCAGCATATACATATCTTCATTTAAAGACAGTAACGTGTCTTTTACGGTAGCATCAGCTTCCAATTCGTTATGATAAAAATAGTTATTACTAAACTGCATAATGTGCTGATGCATTCGGTACTGCCTCGTTAAAAGGCTTGAAATTTGATCATGTTTAATACAACTATCCAACATGGTTTTATCTAAACCACCTTGTTTAGCTTTTACACTTTTAACAACGGGAGGCAATTGAAAATGATCTCCACTAAAAATAACACGTTTACATTTTAATAAGGGAATCCATGAAATAGCCTCCAAAGCTTGTGAAGCTTCATCAAAAAACAAGGTTTCAAATTTCTTTTTAGCTAAAGCCTTATTTGTTGATGTAACTGGTGTACAACAAATAACCTGTGCGTTGTCAAATAAAGAATCTACAATATAATCTTCTAACAAACGGGATTCTTTAATGCAATTTCTTGCTTCAGCATAAAATAACGCACGCTGCTTAGCATCTTCTTTTCCGAAGGCTCTTTTAAATTTAGAGGCCATTTTAAAATACTCTTCAGCCGTTTTACGCAAACTTTTTATATCCTTGTAATTAACGTGGGTTTGTATTTGTCCGTCGATGGTTGTTTTCAATAAATCTTCAGATACTCGAGCAGGATGCCCAACACGCAATACATTTACCCCCTGCTCTATTAACTTTTCGGTTAATAAATCAACTGCTGTATTCGTTGGCGCACAAACTAAAACTTGTTTTTCTGTTTGTAAAACTAAACGAATAGCTTGAACGATAGTAGTTGTTTTACCAGTACCAGGAGGACCGTGAACAACAGCAATATCATTAGCTGATAAAATATGCCGAACGGCCTTATTTTGAGATTGATTTAATTGAGGAATAACAATACTTTCATCAATTTTTTCGAACGTTGGTTTTTCTTTACCTTCAATAATTTCTCGCAACTCCTCTACTCTATTATTGCGCGCACCAATCACTTCATCTAATGCCTTTTGCATTTCGATATAGCTATTATCGTCAAACTGAATATTAACGCCTAACTTACCATCATAACACCAATCGGGTAACTCATCCGTATGAAGAATTATCTTCATTTTATTTTTACCAGATTGTTTTATGGTTCCTGTTAATTCCTGAATATCATCAGGGGTTTTATTGGAAAACAGACTCACATTTTTACCGGCACTAAAACGGTGCGGTGCATCTAATTGATTGGTACGTTCAATTTCTACATGCACATAATCAGCATAACCAATTTCATCTGATAAGATTTTAATAGGAAACCAAGTCACTCCATTTTTTTTCCGTTGATCAACATTTGCTCTTAAAAATTGTTCTTTATATTGAAAAAAATCTTCTTCCCGCTCAATTAATAAAAGTTCTTTAAGATGCTTTATTCTATCTATGCTATTACTATTTGTCATTATTTATTGTCCCGCAAATCTTACTGATATTCGCGGATTTTTCTATCTATTTATAAACTCTCAATGCTATTATTTTTTATCTGAGATTTTCCGCGAAATCTGATGGCTAATTCCTTTTCAACTCAAAATCATAAATTTGTCTGCCAAGCTCCGCTAAAAAAGGTAAGGCAATTGAGTTATATTCATATTTCCCATCATTTATAATTTCATCTTTATTAGTATAGATAACAGCACTTAACATAAATTCAACATCATCTTTTTTATTTTGAATATAAGCGCAGTCAACCATAAAACCATAAGATTGACCAACTATGTTTGTGATTTTAATATCATCATTTACTATGGGTTTCTTACTATCGCCATAAATAAAATATTTTTTATAACTGTCAAAATAGATTTTAGTATTATAGGTAGGATGTGAACTTTGACGAGGGTACATCGTTAATTGATCTATCAAAAATTGTCGATCTTCATCTATAATATTATAACGCTGTTCTGAAGGTAAATAATTATTAAAAACTAATCGCTTAAGCATTGAGTGAATATTTTCAAGTGAAATATAATTCATGTTTGTGAAATCTTTCCCCTCTCTAATTTTTTTGTTATTCGCATTAATATATGCCTTACCTACTTTTACCTGCCCAAGTGGGTGTTTATAAATAATACTAGATTCTTGCAAAGGAACAGAGACAATGGATTTCAAATTATCATTACAGAAAAAAACTGGATTAGTTGTCGTGCTTTCAATTCCTTTGCAACCACCATCAAAACGATGCACAATAAGAATGTTTTTATATCCTAATTCGGCAAGTCTGTTATGAATAAAGTCAACTCCCAAAAACTCAAAAACACGCCCGTAAGCAAAATTATCACTTACCAGTGCCATTCGTTTTATATATTGTGCAACACTAGGATACCCATTAATTGAAGTCGTATCTTTTTTTACTGAATGTTGACAAGCATAAGCACTATCGGTAAACATAATGGTATTACTAAAAACACGGAGTTTTTTTGTTTTCTCTAGTGCCAAAATAGAACAAGGTAATTTTACTAAACTGGCGCAATAAAAATAATTAGCCGAATCTAATTGGTAAGTATAGTTTTTAAAACTTGGTTTTCCATCAATGTCTCTGGTAATTTGAGTATAAATAATTTGTAATCTGTATTTTTTTAAATCAGAGTTAACCATTTTAAGAATCGGCTTTTTATTTAAAATAGATTCGAATGAAAATACATGTTGACTAAAATCGTTTTTATAAGAAAACATTAATACAAAACATAAAATTGTTTTTAATGTAAATGAATATTTTCTCAATTTCACCAACTTATTAATTTATAAAAGTATTTTCGTGTATTGCAAATATAGCCATTTAATACATAAACATTATTGAACTTCAATTACCTATAATTGTAAAAAAATCATTAGAAAAAAAACACGGCTAGTTTAGTTTATGTTTTTATAATTTTTGTAAAAACACACTAGATAAAATCTGGTTTTTTTAAAAGAAGAGTATTAAAAAAATCACAAATTTTTGGGCACATTTAATTATTATATTTAAACCAACTAATTTACCTGTTTGCCGAGGCAAAATATAAAAAAATACAATTGACAGTATTTTTTTAATTGGAAAAATTACCATAACCAATTTTTTACCCTAATAAAAATGATTTTTAATATTACTATCAATTGTGAACTGAGTTTCCATATCATTAAAAAGCCCACTATAATTAAATTATAGTGGGCTTTTTAATTAATGCAGTTTCTATAGTGAAATTTTATGTACTCGATTAATAGGAATGACAACTCCTTGCTTTAAAATAACTCTTTTATCAGTTACTCCCCAAACAGTTGTTTCCACTAGTTTTCGAGATTGATTATCTTCAAAATAAATTTTTATTTTCGTGTGTTCTAAATTTCCGAGTGATAAAGCTCTATTTAACTCTGTATGTCTTTCTTTAATTAAATGTGGGTCAGTTAAAACTTCAACATTTGGAAATTTTAAATTCTCAATTTTTTCTTTATCTATCGTCTCAAATGCAGTCATGTTTGTAAAAATTAAAGGTTAATATTAACATGTTAAACCAAAAATTATAAAAATAGTTACAAAAAAATAAAATTATTTTTTAACTAATAAAACTACATTCTCAACATGGGCAGTTTGAGGGAACATATCTACTGGTTGAATTTCCTTGATCTCGTAATTATCCATCATCATTG
>JBILOV010000205.1:0-4345 GCA_044374335.1 Bacteroidia bacterium
TTATCACCTACTCTATGATTATTATATTCATTCATCATTTATTTTTCTTTTACCTTGAGATATTTAGATTTAATGAATTTTTTAGAACATTGTTAAGAGTATTTTTAAGTACAATTGGCACATTTTGTTTTGTGTACGTTGTTCAATTTTTGTTCTACAAAACCGATAAAAACAAATAATGAACCATTCGCATCTTTCGGAAAGAAAATTTTTCATCAGTGGTTTCTTTATTTTAATTGGAATTATTTATGTCTGTCGTTTATTTTACATACAAATAATTGATGATAAATATAAATTATATGCTCGCAACAATGCCTTTAGAAACAGAACAGAATACCCATTAAGAGGTTATATCTACGACCGTAACGGAAAATTATTAGTTCAAAATGTACTTTCATATGATTTATTAGTCACACCAAAATTGGCTAAAAATTGCGACACATTAGCCCTATGTAAGATTTTAGAAATAACTAAGGAAGAATTTTTACGCAAAATGAAAAAAGCGTGCCAAGCTCCAAATTCTCCTCGTAAGGAAAGTATTTTTGAAAAACAATTATCAGCAAAAGTATATGCAGCACTACAAGAAAAAATATATAGGTTTAAAGGATTTGATGTTCAATCAAGAACTATTAGAAAATATCCAAGACCAGTAGCCGCTCATTTATTAGGTTATGTTGGAGAAGTAAGTAAAGAAAAAGCTGCTAAAGACCCTTATTATATCGAAGGAGATTATATAGGAATTAGTGGAGTTGAACGTTCTTACGAGGAAGTATTAAGAGGGAAAAAAGGAAAGCAAATTGTGATGGTTGACGTTCATAATAAAACCAAAGGACGTTATATGAATGGTTTTTATGATACTGCTGCCATTGCCGGAAAACCTCTATTTAGTAGTATTGACATAGTATTACAAGAGTACGGTGAAAATTTAATGAAAGGAAAAAAAGGAGCAATAGTTGCAATTGAACCTTCAACCGGAGAAATACTTTGTTTAATTTCTAGTCCTGGTTATGACCCAAACTTATTAGTTGGAGGTAAGGAACGCTCAAGAAATTATACCAAATTATACTATGATACGATAGGCCTTCCATTATTTAATAGAGCTCTAACCGCAATGTATCCACCTGGATCAACCTTTAAATTAATTGATGCATTAATTGCACAGCAAGACGAATTAATAAATCGCACCACTGTTTTCCCTTGTAATGGCGGATATCCTCCTATGGGAGGTCATCCTAAATGCCATGCACATCCATCTACAGATTTACCCGGATCTATTGCCACTTCATGTAACTCATATTATAGTTATGTATTCAGAGAAATAGTGGATCAAAAAAAATATCCTAAATTTGAAGATGGGTATAACCATTGGAGAGATGCTGTTCGTTCATTTGGCCCTAATACAAAACTCGGTACAGACCTACCATTTGATAAACCGGGAAATGTACCGTCAGTAGAATATTATAATAAAGTGTTTGGTAAAAATCATTGGAGAAGTAATACAGTAGTTTCTTTAGGAATTGGTCAAGCTGAATTAACATTGGTTCCATTACAAATGGCAAATGTAGTTGCGTCCATAGCAAATAGAGGTTATTTTTATACACCACATTGTATTAAAGGAGTTGGTATTGAAAAAACAATAGATGCAAAATATAAAGAAAAACATTTTAATTATGTACAAAATCAAATTGCTTATGATAATGTTCATGACGGGATGCAAAAATGTTTTGATGCAGGAACAGCTACTGCCTCTAAAATACCTGGTATTGTAGCTTGTGGCAAAACAGGAACTGCCGAAAATCCGCATGGAAAAGATCACGCTGTATTTTCAGCATTTGCACCAAGAGATAAACCTAAAATAGCAATGGTTTGTTTTGTAGAGAATGCTGGATTTGGTGGAACCTGGAGTGCACCAATAGTTAGCTTAATGATTGAAAAATATTTAACAGGAAAAGTTACTAGACCAGACTTGGAAAAAAGAATGATGGAAGCTGATTTAATTGGTGGAAAAAAATTATTGGGTAAGTAAAACTATTGCAAAAAAATTGAGACAAAAAGAACATAGTTTATTTTATGGTATTGATACACTAACTGTATTAACTTATACGCTTCTTGTATTTATGGGCTGGTTAAATATTTATGCAGCTGTTTATAACGAAGAGCACCAAAATATTTTTGACACTTCTCAAAAATATGGTATGCAATTAATATGGATTGGTAGCGCCTTTTTTATTGCGATATTTATTTTAATTATTGATGCCGGTTTTTACACGGTGTTTGCTTATTTCTTTTATGTGTTTCTTCTTATCGCCTGTATTGCCGTTCCTTATGTAGGAAGAGAAATCAAAGGGAGTAAATCCTGGTTTGGATTTGGTTCGTTTGGAGTACAACCAGCCGAATTTATGAAATTTGCTACAAACTTAGCCCTCGCAAAATATTTAAGTAATGTTAATATTGAAGTAGAAACATCGCGAAGAAATAAATTTTCTGATTTATTTAAAAATTATAAAAACACCATTTTTGCAGTAATTATATTAGGGTTGCCTTTACTAATTATAAAAATTTTACAAGATGAAACTGGTTTAGCAATCGTATTTATTGCTTTTATTATTACTCTTTACAGGGAAGGTTTATCCGTAAATTTTCTGATATTTGGTTTATTATCTGCCATACTATTTGTATTATCATTAGTTATTGCTTCTCAAACTTTAATAATAATACTTGCTATAATAGCAGCACTATCATTTTTGTTTATCAAGCGTTCTCGTAAAAATTTCACTATTGTTGCTATTATTTTTGCTAGTGCAAGCTCTGTTGTTTTAGGTACCAATTATGTATATAACCATTTAGAAAGTCATCAGAAAATAAGAATTGATGTACTTTTAGGAAGAGGAACAGTAGATTTAAAAAAAGAAGGTTATAATGTGAATCAAGCAAAAATAGCAATTGGTTCGGGTGGTTTATTTGGTAAAGGATATTTACAAGGGACTCAAACTAAATATGATTTTGTGCCTGAACAAGATACTGATTTTATATTTTGTACAGTTGGTGAAGAATGGGGATTTTTAGGAACTACCATTGTTATTATGTTAGAACTATTTTTGATAATCAGAGTTATTTTTATGGCAGAACGACAACGTTCTTCGTTTAGTAGAATATATGGTTATGGTGTGGCTTCCGCATTATTTTTTCACGTCGCTGTAAATATAGGAATGACAATTGGTTTAATGCCTGTGATTGGCATTCCTCTACCATTCTTTAGCTATGGAGGAACTTCTCTTTGGTCATTCACAATATTACTATTTATATTTATTAAATTAGATGCAAATAGGTTAGTTATTTTGAGATAATAAAAATTACTATTTGAAACGATAACAACTAGTTAATTTCCAAAAATCAATATAACTAAGTCAAATTTTAAAGCAAGTACTTTTCATTAAAAATAATAGAGGTGGCTAAAAACAAAAATATGACCTTTTTTTGGTTTAAAAATAATCAATTCTATTGCCTATATTTGCTAGCGGACACTTATATATGATAACAGATTTATTTTTTACTTTTTTATTAGTTTTATTGAATGGTTATTTTGTAGCTGCTGAATTTGCATTAGTTAAAGTTCGCAGTTCACAAATAGATTTATTAGTTCAAAAAGGCAGTAAAAGGGCCAAAATTGCACAATTATTAGTACAAAGATTAGATTCTTATTTATCGGCAACACAACTAGGTATTACACTAGCTAGTTTAGGTTTAGGTGCTTTTGGTGAGCATGTGATGAGTGAAATTGTTAAAGATTTTTTTATCAATATTAACCTTCCTGTAAATGAGCATTTAGTTACTGTTCCAATAGCTTTTACATTAATTACTTTTTTGCATATTACTATTGGAGAACAAGTTCCAAAAATGTTTGGTATTAAATTTCCCTTAGAAATGATACTTTTTATTGCATGGCCAATGCGAGCATTTTTTATGGTGTTTAGTCCATTTATTTGGTTACTAAATAAATCGTCTAATTTAATCCTTCGTGTTATCGGAATTAAAAAAGTGGGCGATGATGATGTTCATACAGAGGAAGAATTACGTTTAATATTAACAGAAAGCGAAGAGGGTGGAATGATTAAGCCTAGTGAAAATGAATTAATACAAAATGTTTTTGATTTTGATGATCGTTTAGTAAAGCAGATTATGGTTCCACAAAATAAAATAAGTGCTTTGGATGTTGAGCTTGGAAGAAACGAAATGACAAAAAAAGTTATTGATGAAGGATACTCTAGGCTACCAGTTTATTTAGGTGATATTGATAATGTGATTGGGATTGTTCACTCCAAAGATTTATTAAAAGCAGTTATTG
>JBILOV010000206.1:0-4324 GCA_044374335.1 Bacteroidia bacterium
TTAATAGTTTATTAAATTATATTGATATTTTTATTAAATTGTTCGTATAATAGTGTATGATTAATAAAAATTCATTAAAAATATTGCATACTGCCGATTGGCATTTAGGAAAGCAATTAATGAAAGTCGATTTTGGTGAAGACATGAATTTGTTTTTCGAATGGCTTTTCAATTGTATTATTGAAAATCAAATCAATGTTGTATTAATGTCCGGTGATTTATTTGATCAAGCAAATCCATCGCAGTTGGCCATGAAACAATATTATTTATTTTTAAAAAAATTAATACCGCTTAATTGCAAAATTATTATAACAGGAGGAAATCATGATTCTCCCTATGTAATAAATGCTCCTAAGGAACTTTTGGATATTCTTGATATAAAAGTTGTTGGAGGCTCCCCAAAAACTATTTCTGAATTATTTGTTGAAATTGAAATTAACAATCAAAAAGTTGTTGTTGCTGCTGTCCCTTTTTTGCGAGATAAGGATATTAGAAATGCCTTACCGGGCGAATCTTACAATGATAAAATAGAACAGTTACGAGTTGGGCTTGCTGATTATTTTAATAACGTAAACAAATTTTATAATGAAAATTATAAAGGTCGGCCTTATATTGTTATGGCGCATTTGTTTGCTCAAGGGGCAATCGTTTCTGAAAGTGAACGCGAAATTCAAATAGGTAATCAAGCTGGAGTTGAAGCGGCTATTTTTGGAGAAGAACCTGATTATGTTGCATTAGGACATATCCATAAACCACAAATTGTAGGGAAATCGCATATACGGTATAGTGGTTCACCAATTCAATTAAGTTTTAGTGAGAAAGAAGATCATAAAGAAGTGGTAATTTTAGAACTTGAAGGAACTGAATTTAAATTAACCTCAGTAAAGATACCTCAGTTTAGAAAATTGATTTCAATTAACGGATCAGTAGCCGAGGTAAGAGCATTGGTAGATAATTACACATCTGAATCTGTATTGTGCGACCTAGCTGAATTGAATATAATAGAAGATCATGAAAATATTGAACATATTAGAGAATTAGAAGAGATGCTTAGTGGAGAGCAGAAAAATGGACTTCAAATATTGAAAGGTAGGATTGATTTTAAAAACAGAATAGTTGGTTCATCTAAAATACTTAAAGCTGGTGAAGATATTAGTAGTTTTACACCTACTCAGTTATTTCAAAAACGGTTAGAACAAGATTCTTCGATTGATAATAACACAGAGTTAATAAATGCATTTAGAGATATTCTTGAGTCTTTAGATACGGCTGATGAGAAAGATTAAATATGAAGATTCGTAAATTAAATATAGAAAATATTCATTCACTAAAAGGAAAACATATTATTGACTTTACTAGTGGTGTGTTGGGAACTGCTGGACTTTTTGCAATAACCGGACCAACAGGTTCAGGTAAATCAACCATTTTAGATGCGATTACCTTAGCACTTTATAACCGAATACCCCGGATAGAGAAACAGATAACCGTAACTGTTATTGAAGAAGAAGGTGTTATTATTACAAAAAATGCTTTAGATTGTTTTGCTGAAGTAGAGTATGAAGTAAAAGGAAAGATTTATCGTTCTTCTTGGTCTATACGAAGAACAAGAACTAATTCTTTATCAAATAGAAAGCAGGAATTAATTGATGGAGAAACGGGTGCAATTTTAGAATCTGGTAATGATGTAGTAAAAGAAAATGAACGTATAATAGGTTTAACCTACGAACAGTTTGTGCAATCATTAATACTTGCTCAAGGACAATTTGCTAAGCTATTACTGGCAAAAAAAGATGATCGTAATAAACTATTAGAAGAAATTACAGGAGCATCTATTTATCGTAAAATTGGATCAGCTGTTTATTTTCGCTACAAAAAAGCAAATGATGCGGTTGATAATCAGAAGTTAATAATGGGGGAGATTATTTTACTAAGCGATGATGATTTAAAAAAAATAACAGATGATATTGAATTAAAAAAACCTCAGATTGAAAAAGAAAATTTTGGGATAAAAAAACTAGATGATAAAAAGAAGATAAAAGAGAGTATTGTTTTAAATCTTCAAAAAAAATCAGACAATGATGTTGCTTACGAAAAGTTTAATATAGAGAAAAAAGAATCATTAGCAAAACAAATAAGCTTAGATGAGCATACTAAATTTGTTGGGTTTAAGGAACAGTTGTTGCAAATTGAACAGGAAAAATTAAAAGAAGCAGATAATATTAAAAAAATTAGTTTAATAGAAAAAGAAGACTTACCCAATTTAGAGAAAAATAAAATAAGTGAACTTAGCGCTGCGTCTTTATTAATTAATAAAGCTATTGAAGAAAATTCTTTTGACGAAATACTTGAGCAATTTCGTTTGCACATTATTGAATTACAAGAGTTTGAAAAAGATAAGTTTAATGAACTTAAACACGAAGTTGGAAGAATTAAAGATAAAATAAAGGATTTAAATAAGTACGAAATTAAATTGATAGAAAATGAAAATTTATTAAATCAAATTGATGAGCAATTAGAGGAGATTGAATCAAAAAGTAATCAAATAGGTGTTTATGAATTAGAAGACCTTCGATTAAAAAAAGATAGTTTGGTGAAATCAGTAATACCTGCAAATCAGTTATTGGGTAATAGGAAACTATATGATGAGATAAATAAGGGAATATCCGAATTAGACCAAAAAATAAAATTGGATAAAAAACAATTTGAAGATTTAAAGAAAGAGTATAGTACAAAACAAATTGAAGTAAAAGAACTTATTGTAATACTTGAAAAATCTAAAGCTGAATTGGAAGAATGGAAAAAACGTAAAAGCTTAGATGAGCATCGTCATGAATTAAAAAATGACAAGCCTTGTCCTTTATGTGGTTCACTTGAACACCCTTATGCTCAAACTATTGAGGATGTTTTGATAAATAAACTTCAGGAAAAATATGATGAACTTTTAAGTAATTACGAAATTAATAATAGATCAACATTAATAGTTGAGACAAAAATTTTGGAATTATCGGAATCAATTAAAAAAAATGAAAAAGATTTAGAATCAAGAAAATTTGAAAATAGTACTCTTGAAGTATCAGTTAACCAATTATGTTTGCTATTGAATTGGAATCTTATTCAACCAATTAGAGAATGGGAGGAGGCTCTTAAACTTATACAAAATAACCAAAGTGAACTCGATGACCTTGAGAAAAAATTATTAGCAAAAAGTATCTTAATTGAGATTAGAAAAATTTATGAGGAATATAGAAAGATAAAATTAGTATATGAGGAAGCAAAAAAGACAAGAATTGAAAAATATAAAGGAGCAGATATAAATCTTGAAATAAGCAATTTTAAACAAAAAATAAGTTTTTGTTGCAATTTATTTAATGATTTAAAAGAAAACTTAAGTAAGTATAAAATAGAATTAACACAAATATCTGATGGAGTAAAATTAGCAGAGAATACTCTTTTAAGTGAACTAAAAAAACTTGGTATTGATACATTGGTTATTTTAAAATCAAAAATACTTGACGAGGTTAAAGCCAACAAGATAAGAAAGGAATTGCTGAGTTTAGTAGAAACCGAAGTTAGGCTTAAAACTAACAAAGAAACTATAGATGCGGAATTAGAGAAAGCTAAAAAAATAGATGATGACACTATTAGCCTTGGTGATGTAATTTTAGAACTTACTAAACTTACAGAAGCACTTGAAGTATTGAAAAAGGATGTTTGGGAACAGGAAAATAGAATTAAAATCAATAATGATAACTTAGATAGGCAAAAACTATATGGGGATGTTTTAAATAAACTGCAAAACGAATTGAATCTTTGGACAAAAATGAACTTACTAATTGGTGATGCAACAGGAAAAAAGTTTTCAAACTTTGTTCAGGATTTAACTTTACAAAAACTTATTGAATTCGGCAATGCACGATTGATGGGCTTTTCTGACAGGTATTTATTAGATGTTGAAAATGATTCTGATAACTTAAAAATTATTGATACTTATATGGGTAATTCAAAACGTGCGGTTACTTCTTTATCCGGTGGCGAGACCTTTATGTTAAGTTTGGCTTTGGCCTTTGGATTATCTGATTTGGCAGCAAGAAATGTTGAAATTGAATCTTTATTTATTGATGAAGGTTTTGGTTCGTTAGATCCTGAATCCTTAGATCAAGCTATTACCATTTTAGAAAATATGCAAAATGGAAGTAACAAATCTATTGGGATAATTTCGCATGTTGGAGAACTTAAGGATAGAATTGGAACAAAAATAAAGTTAATAAGAACTGGCGCAGGTTATAGTACAATTGAAGTAGAATAATACTTCAGAAGTCAACGA
>JBILOV010000207.1:0-4284 GCA_044374335.1 Bacteroidia bacterium
AAAAGAAAAAAATGTTTAGTAAGTCTAAAATAAAAGTAAGTTAGAATGGAATTTATTGAAACAACTATAAAAGATTTATTTATAATTAAACCCAAAGTTTTTGAAGACTCGAGGGGGCACTTCTTTGAGAGTTTTACAACAAAGTCATTTTCTGAAAAAAACATTGATGCTGATTTTGTGCAGGATAATCAATCACTTTCGCAAAAAGGTGTTTTAAGAGGTTTACACTTCCAAGCTCCGCCTTATGGTCAAGGTAAACTTGTTCGTGTAATCAAAGGTGCTGTATTAGACGTTGCACTCGATATCAGAAAAAAATCCGCAACTTATGGTCAACATTTTACTATTGAGTTAAATGAAGAAAACAAAACAATGCTTTGGATTCCAGAAGGATTTGCTCATGGTTTTTCCACTTTAGCTGATAATACAATTTTCGCATACAAATGTACCAACTATTATTTTAAAGATTCAGAAGGTTGTATTTCGTGGAATGACAATTCTCTTGGAATTAATTGGAATATTGAAAACCCTACAATTTCAGAAAAAGATATGAAAGGTTTATCATTTGCTGAATTTATTTCACCTTTTTAATATTGCTTTTAACTAACAACATACCGCTACTTTTTTTACTGATTTTTTCAGGTGCTTTGATTTTTTCGGCTGTAATTAATAATTTGCTTTTAAATTTTTCGAAAAATCTCGGAACAAGAAAAAATAATGGAGTACAGATTAGATGGAACCCAACATCTAAACCTGCCCTTGGTGGTATTTCCTTTTTTGTAATATTCCTTATTTCCTTTATTTCAATACAATTTATTATAGGGCAAACGACTATTTACTTTTCGGATAAAAAAATATTTGGACTTCTAAGTTCAATAAGTATTGCATTTATTATGGGCCTTGCTGACGATGCATATGATACTAAGCCACTTATTAAATCACTTACACAATTTATGTGTGCACTCATTCTAATTTTAACTGGCACGCGAATAGAATGTTTTGAAAACGAATTTTTAAATTATATCCTAACAATTTTATGGGTTGTAGGAATGATGAACTCAATTAACATGCTCGACAACATGGATGCAATAACAACAATTGTTTCTATAGGCATTTTAATTTTCATTTCTTCTATTACTATTATCCAATCCAACACATTAACACCAATTTCTATTTTATCTATTGCGATGCTTGGGAGTTTGTGTGGATTTCTGGTATACAATTGGCATCCCTCAAAAATGTTTATGGGTGATACTGGAAGCCAATTTTTAGGTGTTTTTCTTGCTATTGTTGGAATAGAATATTGTTGGAACATAAAGCCTGATGTTGACAGTTTATTTCCTAACGAATATGGAACGAAGAGTATATTAGTTGTTGCGTCTGTATTTGTAATTCCATTAACTGATACAATTACGGTTGTAACAAATCGTTTATCTAGAGGCAAATCGCCATTTGTTGGTGGGAAAGACCATACAACTCATAGTTTGTTTTTTTATGGAATAACTGAAAAAAGAATCGCACTGCTTTTTTTCAGTTTAACATGCATAGGGTGTTATCTAAGTTATTTAATTATTACTGATAACAATTGGACCATAAATAAATTTTGGTTGTATTCTATTTATCCAATTTGTGTTTTTCTTCCGCTCTTTCTTTTAACGCATCATAAAAGCAAAACTAAAACTAATTCGTAAAATTGTTTTTTATGTATTTAGCTAGAGTGTCGTTAAATACAACTAATCCTTTCGCGTTTAAGTTTAAAGAAGAAATATAGTTACTTCTTGAAGCTGACAAGTTCTCATCCTTAAACAATATATAATCAACATTTTCTTTTGCTGCAAGTTGATTAATAAAAGTGATTGTTTCTTCTCGGTTTTTAAACTGTTTAATGACTCACTCAACACAGGAGATTCAAATAATATTATTTTACTCCCATATTGTTTTGCAAGAGCTAACGTTTTTTTTAAATACTTTACTCGTGAGGAGTCTATCATAAATTCATAACCTTGTGGGTATTGAGATTGCATATCTTCTAGGTGATTATCCCAAGTTATTTTTGCTGGAGGCTCAAAACCGTTTACAAAAAAAGGGAGCGCTCGGTTATCTTTTTTATGCTTTAATCCTTGTAATGCATTAAAGGTAATTTGTTTGTTATAATAAGCATAAGCAAAATAAGGAATCCAAATCCTTCTGTAATATTCAGCATCGCATTCGCTCAAAACTTTAGCAACTGTATCATCATACATGTATTGAGCAAATCGATATGAATTAAATGTATTAAAATTCTTATCCATCGACTCTGGAGTAACGTACAATAAAATAAGTTTTGGGGCTTTATTGCTTTTTAAATATAAATAAAGATGCAGGTAATTATCTGCAAAATCACTGTGACTTAAAGCTAAGTTATATGATTTTTTTCCAGTTGCTTCATCTAATTGTTCTGGGTTTACCATCCACAAAGGCTCACAGGGGCCATGAATTAAAACATCAGCATCAATTTTAGTTGAACTAACATAATCAGCCTTTGTATTCTTATTTGATCGTAAACTAGATGAGTAAAAATTATCTAAAACAAATAAGCTTCCTGTAACCAATCCTAATGTAATGGTGATTTTAAGAACCAAATTCATTTTATCAATCTTAGAAACTAAATACCCGTGAAATATTGAAGCCAAATTTAAACTGTCCATCTAACCAATTAGAAGTAGTATTTGGAATAAAATTAGTTTCTGAAATTGCTCCGTTGTTAGTGAAGTTAAGATGAAAAACGTGCCCACCTGTTTCAATTTCTAAACCAACTGCAAGAGGATTATAGAAAGGGTTTGCTTTATTGTTTTGGCGATACTTTGATACATTATAAAAATAATCTACTATCAAAGCCATACGTTTTGTAAAACGAATTCTACCACCAACTCCTAAACTAACAATACCATTTGTTTCCTCAGCATTATTATCTGAATTTATAGCATACTTTACAAAATTCCGATGATGATAAGATGGCATTATTTGCGCTGAAAACCAATTCCCAAATTTTCGTGCTATAATTAATTGAGAGAAATAAGAAAAACGATGAGCGGTTTTTTGGGTTACACTTTTATCAACTCCCGAATAAATTAATGCCTTATCCTTGGGTGTAAAACCCATATTAGTATAGGCGGCAATACTTACTGGTACTTTGTTATTTGTAGTTTGCTCTAAAAATCTCCACTTAGCATAACCTTCTAAAAGCTCATTATACTTGCTTCTGGCTAGACCCAAGGTGATTTTGTCGGTTACACCATAGTCAAATGAATATCTTATGTCCATCGAATTATCAAATCCCCACATGGTATGTCCGCTACCACCAACTGCTATATCATCAAAACGATGAGTAATTCTAAAATCAAGGTCGCCTTTTTTTACTGTTTCTATTGATTGTGCATTTACAATCTTAGTAGTTTTAAATGTTGCGAAAACCTTTACGTTTCCAACTTCAGGTTCATTTACTAAAGCTAATAAATCTTCTTCTTGCGCAATTGCAGAAGACGTAATTCCAATAACAAAAGCAAAAACTAATTTTTTCAACATAAATACTATTTATTTTTAAGTGGTTCTAAGGTTGCCTTTATAGTCACATCAACCTCTTCAGCAATATTTGCTAATTTACTTGTTGGGACTTCAATTTTATAATCCGCTAATTTAAGTTTAAACTTAGAATCTACAAGTATTTGATTTCCTTTTATTGTTAATTTACCAGTAGCCGAAACGTCCTTTGTTTCACCATGCATGGTCATATTACCTTCCACTAACACATCATAAGTCCCATCTTTTGTATAATCTATCTTATCATTATCCTTAATTTTACCTTTAAAAATAGCATGAGGATATTTATGGCTTTCAACATAAGTTTCATTGAAATGTTCTCCCATTAAACCACTCTTAAATTTAAAACTATTCATTGAAACCTGAACTTCAAACGCTCCTGATTTTACACTAATAATTGGTTTCCCAGTTACACTTTTCGCATCAATATTTTCTAAGCGAGCTTCCGAGAAAAATGAAATTTCTGCTGATTTAGCCATGAAAATTTGCGCTTTACTTGCTAATGAAAACAAAACTACCGCTGATAATAATACTATTTTTTTCATATTTAATTTTTTCACTTTAATACCAATAATTGTTCCAAACGAATGTAATTAAATTAAACAAGCTAATAGCCACGTTAACTAAATCCTGTCAATGAATTTCTATACTAAATCTTAACATTTAAAACGCTCATTATTTAATATAAATCGTTAAAATATTAATTTA
>JBILOV010000208.1:0-4277 GCA_044374335.1 Bacteroidia bacterium
ATTGTTCGGCATCTTTTTGGGATGTTGAGTAACACAGTTTTTTTAATTTTTCGATGTTAGGAATATTAACAGGAGTTTTAACGTACAATACTTTTACGATATTATTTTTTAACAAAAAGTTTTGCGAATTGGCTTTGTAATAATCTTCAATTTGGGATATTGAAACATTAGTATCTAGTTTATCATTAATAAGTTTTGTTTGGAATTTATACGATAATAGGTTTTTTTTATATTCCTCAACTTCCTTATTGATATTTAATTCTTCTTCGGTTAAATAATTAAGGGCTTGTTGGTAAAACACTTCATTATTAGCCCAATTGTTAATGTAATTTTGAATAAAAATTAAACTATCAGATTTTGATAATCCATTTTGTGAAATTTTTTCTATATCGCTTGTATATAAAATGCTTGTATTAATTTTTGCAATCACATTTCCTTGTTCTTCATTATTATCAGAAGATTTTGTACACGCTATTGTTACTAGCAAAAAATGCCCAAACAAAATTGTTTTTTTTATATTTTTATATATTAACAAAGAGTGATTTATAAAACAAAAAGGCTGTATCAGATCCTGTTACAGCCTTTTTGTGTATTTATTTATTTTTATTTTACTGTATTTAAAACTTCTTCGTTTACTTTTACAGTGTATTTATTTTTAAGATAAGCTAACCATTCTTTTTCTAAATAGTTTTGGTAGTCGGCTGTAATCATTCCTTTTGCTTCAGCAATAGTTTTTGGAGTTTTTTCCATTAATTTATTTACAACTAAAACTATAGTTTTAGTGTCTTTTACATCTTTAATGTCAGTAGCAGCAAGTCCTTGTTTCCAGTTAGTGTCAACATTTTTATTTTCACCTTTTAAATAGGTAATTGATTCAGCAGTAACGTTTAATTGAGATGTTTTATTAACGGTTTCAACTATTTCTTTTTCTGTTTTGTTTTTCTTTAATAAACCACGAACTTCTTTTGCAACTTTATCATTTGAACAATTATACATAGTTACATCAGCACGTTCATCCCACAAAAAGTTGTTTTTGTTTTTAGAATAATATTCTTTTAACCCAGCAGTATCTTTTACAGCTTTACTCCAAACTTTTTGGTCTGTTAAGTCAAATAATAAAATACCATCTCTGTATTCTTTTAATAAGTTACGGAAATCAGGATATTTTGTTTCAAGATTTGCATCTTCAAAATTAATAACTGTTTCATCTACAAACTCTTTATAAGATTGTTGTATGAACATATTATAATCTGTTTTTGGTCTTGATGTTTGGTGAGACTCAATATATTTAGCAAAATCGTTTTGAGTAAAATTAGTTGTTCCTAAATTAAATAATAACTTGTTACCTAGTTTCTCAGCTTTTTTAGCTTCCCATTTTCCTTGAAATACAGTTGTATCAATTACCTTTAAAAATTCTTTTAACGCTGGGGCATTTTCTTTATAGTTGTTTTCTTTTTTGATGGTTGCAATTAAAGAGGTTCTTCCTGCTTGAGTGCGGCTATCTTTTCCAATACGTTGTTTTAAATCACCTTTCATATCAGCAAAAGAAGCTAAGCCTTTTTTATCAATACGTTTTACTATATGCCAACCGTAAGTTGTCATAAATGGTTCGCTATAATCGCCATTATTATTTAAAGCAAATGCTGCTTTTTCAAATTCAATTGGCATACGGCTGCTTCCAAACCATTGTAATTGCCCACCTTTTTCTGCACTTGGTTTATCATCAGAAAATTGACGTGCTAAATCTTCAAACTTTTCTCCAGCTTTTAATTTAGTATAAATTTCGTCTATTTTAGTTTTTAAGTTTGCCTTCTCTTTTTCTTGCATGTCTTTAGCAAATTTAACCATGATGTGAGCAGTTAAAATTTCACCTTGACTAGGACGTTTATCAGAAACTTTTAAAATATGGTATCCAAAACGAGTTCTCACAGGCATGGTCATTTCGCCTACATTAGTTTTAAAAGCGGCATTTTCAAAAGGATATACCATTTGTAAAGATGTAAAATACCCTAAGTCTCCCCCGTTATCAACAGCAGAAGGATCTTCGGATGTTTTTTTTGCAGCGGCAGTAAATTTATCAGTACTTGAAGTTAAGATAGCCGTAATGCCTTTTACGGAATTTAATTTCGTATTATAATTTACTGTATCTTGTTTAGTGGATGTTTTAGTTAATGCAGAAGAACTCTTTTTTAATAAATTTTCGTATTCGCTAATTTTAGCTGCAGTAGGCGTTTTTCCAATGATAGCATCGCGAATAATCATTAATCTTGTATAAGCTTCAATAGTATCTTTTGGTAATGCATCTTCAGTAACACGCACTAAAATGTGAGCCGCTTTTACTTCTGTTTTCATGCGGTCGTATGCCTCTTGTAATAAGGCATCATTCACGTTTTTATCAGTTAAGTAAGGGGCCGCTAATTGTTTGCGGTAACCTGCTAATTCTGTTTTAAATGAACTATTGGTATCTAATCCATTAGCTTCAGCTTCAAAAACTTTCATTTTAAATGTAGAAAATAAATCTACATATTCCTTCACTGATTTTTGTTCTTTACTAACTTCTTTACCACTGTTTTTTTTGTAAACATTTTCAAATTCACTCTTATAAACAGATTTTCCGTTTATGGTCATTATTACAGGTTCACTTATTTGTGCAACAGTTGTTAAGCTAATAGCAGATACAGTTAAAAATACTAAAGTGCGTTTCTTCATAATTTGTTTTTTTTAAGGCTAGCAAATTTATAATAAATATTGATACGAATTTACGAATGTGTGTTTGCTAAATTTAGTAGTTAATAAAAATGGTTTATTTAATGATTTCTTCAAGTTTTGCATTTAAATCAGCTCCTCTTAAGTTTTTGGCAACAATTTTACCTTCCTTATCCAATAAAAGATTTTGCGGAATGCTTGTGATACCATATAGTTTTCCGGCTTCATTACCCCAACCTTTAAGGTCGCTAATTTGTGTCCAAGTTAAATTATCTTTTTCAATGGCTTGTACCCATTTTTCTTTCACTTGATCAAAAGAAACTCCTAATACTGTAAAACCTTTGTCTTTGTATTTATTGTAGGCATTAACTACGTTTGGATTTTCTGCTCTGCATGGGCCGCACCAACTTGCCCAAAAATCAACTAAAACATATTTTCCTTTTAAGTCGGTTAAATTAACCATTTTGCCATTTGGATCAGCTTGCGCAAAGTTTAGTGCCGGGTAGCCGATGGTAGTGCCCCTTAATTGTTTGATTTTTTCTTGAGCTAATAAACCGTACTTTGTATTTAAAATACTTTTATCTAAAAGACCAACTATTCTTTCTAATTCCTCAATAGGAGCTGTAGAATTTTGGTTAGTAAAATAAATAGCGTACCCGCTCACTGCAGATTTTGGATGCGTTTTTATAAAACCTTCAATTGAAGATTTTACTTCAATTTCCATACCTTGGTATTCGGCAACTTTTGCATTCATGGTTACAGCGTCACCTTTTGATTTGGCTTCATTATAAGTATTCACAAGATTTTGCTGCCTAGTTCCAAAACCAAACATCATAGCATTATAATCCGCATAGTCTTTTTGAGTTTGTCCACCGGTAACCTTTGCCATAGGCAAACTATCCATATTTCCTGAAATGATTGTTTTTCCGCCATCTATAAAGAAAATTAAATTGGGTTGTTCTCCAATATTTCTTGATTTAGTAATCCAAAACATGTTAGCTTCTGTGCCTTTGCCGTTAAAATTAAACGTACCAGCTTTAATTTTAGCACTATCCGTAATATCCAAATTGTCCCATTTATGATGAAGATACACATAAGAGTTTGCATCTGTATTTTTTAAAGTACCTTCAATTGTGTACTTATAAGAGTTTTGAGCAACAGAAGATAACGAAAGCACTGAAAAGCTTAGTAAGAAAAATTTTGTCATATTTTTTTGATATTTAACTAGCAAATGTAGTTTTTATTGTGGGAGTAGAGAATATCAATTCGTTAAAAAATGAAAATTTTAATTGATTGAATAAAAATATGGCAATGTGTGTTAAAATCATTGACAAATTAAATAATTGTTAAATGTTTCTTAGATAATCATCATTTTTATACACAATTGTTTGTTAGTGTTTTAAAATAGCTTATTTTTGCTTTGCTATAGAAGTGACCAACCTATAAGAGGACAACTGTTCAGAAGTCCGCCTTAAACCACCTTAGCATTTAAAATTAAAAAAACTTAAACCAAAAACCATGAAAAAAACTTTACTTAGTTTATCATTAATTGCCTTTGCAGTGGCAGGAAA
>JBILOV010000028.1:0-15635 GCA_044374335.1 Bacteroidia bacterium
AACAAAGAAGCTTCCTTCAAAAAATCTTCAAATTGAATATCAGGGAAAAAAGATTGACCACTTATTGTATCTTTTAGTTCAGAAACTCTATGTAATTCAATAGATAATTTTTCGTTATTTTCAAAAACAGAAATTTGTGCCGCTTTATGTTTAGCACCATTACTATAACAAAAATTAGTAATGTATTTTTTTATTCTATAGAACTCTAATAATTCGAGGGCTTCAGGTTCAATATTGTTCATTGCAGCATTAAATTTAAACTATTTTTTCAATAAAAAAATAGTTGTAATGTTTTGTAAATTAAATTTTTACTTTATTTTTGATAGGTTATATAAACGAAACAAAAAACCCTAAATAAAGGTTTACAAAAAAATGAAGAACGTAATTATTACAAAACTGGAAGAAATGCTTCAACAACCTGAAGCTAGTGCTGTTGCTCACCAAATGCGCACTCTGCAAAAAGAGTATCAAAAATTGTGGACAGCCGAATTCGAAACTGCTAAACAAGAATTTGTTGAAGAAGGCGGCAAAGCAAAAGAATTTGAATATGCTAAATCTGTGGAAGATTTAAAAATATCTGAATTAATTGATAAAATCGAAAAAAAGAAAAAAGAAGAAGACGCTCGTCTAGCAATTGAGCAAGGCAAAAATTTAATAATTCGCCAAGACATTATTTCCAAAATAAACGACCTTAGTCAAGTAAGTGATAATATTGGTGCTGCAATTAAAAAATTAGTTGAGTTGCAAGGCCAATGGAAAGCAACAGGTGCTGTTTCTCCTCATAAATACAAAGAAAACCAAGCGGAATATAGCAAAGCCATTGAAGAATTTAATTACAAATTAAGTTTATCAAAACAGCTACAAGAACACGATTTGAAACGTAATTACGAATTAAAAACGGAGTTATTAGAAAAGATAAAAGCTATTAAAGATCAAACTAATATTAAAGAAGCTGAGCGCTTAATTAAAATTTACCGCAACGATTGGGAAGAAATTGGGCCTGTACCAAATGATAAATGGGATGAATTAAAAGGAAGTTTTAGAGCAGCACTAGACGAAGCTTATTCGAAATTAAAAGCACATTACAATTCAGTTGAAGAAGAAAAAGAAGCTAATTTAAATCAGAAAAAAACGCTACTTGAAAAAATAAAAGAAATTATTACTAAATCGGAAACAGCAAGCGGACCAATTTGGAATAATTTGACCAATGAGTTAGTGACTTTACAATCCGAATGGAAAACTATTGGTAGAGCTAACGCAAAAGACAATGATAAAGCCTGGGCTGAGTTTAGAGAATTATGCGATATGTTTTTTGATAAGAAAAAAGCATTTTTTAGCGTTTTTCATGAAAAAATGGGCGTAATTAAAACTCAAAAACAAGAGTTAATTGCTAAAGCAAATGGCTTAAAAGTAAGCACTGATTGGCAAAAAACAGGTTTAGCTTTAATTAAATTACAGGATGCCTGGAAAAAAATTCCTCATGCAGGTGGTGACGAAACAAAACTATTTAATCAGTTTAGAGCAGCTTGCAATCATTTTTTTGATGCCAAAAAAGCTCATTTTGAAGCTATTGATGCTAGCTTTGAAAATAACTTAACGCACAAAGAAGACCTATTGAAAAAATTTAATGAGTTTAATTTATCTGAAAACACTTCCGAAAATCACTCTGCATTAAAACAATTTGCAACTGATTGGAATAATGCAGGTATGGTTCCAATGAAAGATAAAAAGCGCGTGAATGATGCTTTTTATAACCGACTAGATGAATTGTATGAGAAAATGAATGTGGGCGCTGCTGAAAAATTTATGATGCAATTTAAAACTAAATTAGAGCGTTTATCAAATGGCGAAAATCCAGAAGTTGCATTAAAAAAAGAAGCCGACTATTTCAAAAAACAAATTGATGAAATTAATGGACGTATAAAAACTTACGATAACAATTTAGGTTTTTTTAAATCGAGTAGCAAAGGCATTAATCCATTTATGAAAGAAATAGAAGATAAAATTAATGCTGAAAAACAAAAAATTGCTGACTTTAATGAGAAACGAAAAATGGTTGTTGCTGAATTAAACAAATTAAAGCCAGCTGAAATTGCTTAATGCAAACAATTGCGAACAAATTAAAAAGCTACCTCAACCTTGTGGTAGCTTTTTTTATAAAGATTTAATTAAAATGCAATAGATTTGATGATATAATTTAATAAACAAAATAATATGAACGTAGAAATTTGGAGTGACGTAATGTGTCCGTTTTGTTATATAGGCAAGCGTAAATTTGAAAAAGCCTTAGCGCAATTTTCCCATAAAGATAAGATTAATGTCATCTGGAAAAGTTTTCAATTAGACCCAACAACCATTACTAATCCAAGCCTAAATACAATTGATAATTTAGCTCAAAAAAAAGGTTGGAGCAAAGAACAAGCTGATCAAACAATTGCTCATGTAACAGGCATTGCAAAACAAGTTGGATTAGATTTTCATTTTGAAAAAGCGATTGTAGCAAATTCACTAGATGCACATCGTTTATCGCACTTAGCAAAAAAATATGGTAAGCAAAATGAATTAGAAGAAAAATTATTTTCAGCTTATTTTATTGAAGGTAAAAATACAGCAGATTTTAATACACTTTTACAAATTGCAACAGAACTTGGTTTAGATAAAACAGAAGTAAGTGCCCTTTTAAAAAGTAATACTTATACTAACGAAGTTTATCATGACATAAAACAAGCGCAACAAATTGGCGTTAATGGTGTTCCATTTTTTTTATTAGATAATAAATATGCCGTTTCAGGAGCGCAGGAATCTGACACTTTTTTAGGCGCATTAACAAAATCATACGAAGAACATACTTTAAAAAAAATTTAGAAACAGTTGCTTCAATTAATAATGACTTTTGCGGTAAGGATGGCTACAAACTTTAATTAATTTTTCAATCAACCTCTGTTCGAGTTTTCACCTTGAGCAAAGTCTAAAGGAGATAACTGTAATATTTAAGAATCCACTTATTTTTCTCTTCTCAACTCCGCTCGAAGTAATAATTAAATTAACGAAATAAAAAAAAGTCCTTTATGAAATTTCATAAAGGACTTTTTTTAAAACTTTAAAACTATTACTAATCCGCTAACAAAGCTCTTGATATTACGATGCGTTGTACTTCGCTCGTACCTTCATAAATTTGAGTAATTTTTGCATCACGCATTAAACGTTCAACATGGTATTCTTTTACATAACCGTAACCGCCATGAATTTGAACAGCTTCTGTTGTAACCCACATCGCCACTTCTGATGCAAATACTTTTGCCTGTGCACCTTCTTTTTCACAAGGTAAACCTTGATCTTTTAACCAAGCTGCGCGGTAAATTAATAAACGAGCCGCTTCAATACGAGTAGCCATGTCGGCTAATTTAAATTGAATGATTTGATGCTGAGAGATTAATTTTCCAAATGCTTTACGTTCTTTTGAATAAGCTAATGCTAACTCGTATGCACCCTGCGCAATTCCTAAAGCCTGCGATGCAATGCCAATTCGCCCACCACCTAATGTCTTCATAGCGAATTTAAAACCAAATCCATCTTCCCCTATTCTATTTTCTTTAGGAACTTTCACATCAGTAAACATCAATGAATGTGTGTCGCTTCCACGAATACCTAATTTATTTTCTTTTGGTCCAACCACAAAACCAGGCATTCCTCTTTCCATAATTAAGCAGTTAATACCTTTATGTCCTAATTCAACATTAGTTTGAACCATTACCAAATAAATAGAAGCAGAACTTCCATTAGTAATCCAGTTTTTAGTCCCATTAACTAAATAATGGTCGCCTTTGTCAAAAGCAGTTGTTCTTTGAGAAGTGGCATCACTACCCGCTTCTGGCTCTGATAAACAAAATGCCCCAATTTTTTCTCCTTTTGCAATTGGAACTAAATATTTTTGTTTTTGTTCTTCTGTTCCAAAGTGTTCTAATCCCCAACATACTAATGAGTTATTTACACTCATTACCACACTAACCGAAGCATCAATTTTAGAAATTTCTTCCATTGCTAGCACATATGAAATAGCATCCATACCGCCACCGCCGTATTTAGGATCTACCATCATGCCTAAAAAACCTAATTCACCTAATTTTTTAACTTGTTCTGCCGGAAATTTTTGATGTTCATCTCTATCAATTACTCCTGGTTTACATTCGTTTTGAGCGAAATCGCGAGCTGCTGATTGAATCATCAATTGCTCTTCTGTTAATTGAAATTGCATGGTAACTTGTTTTAGGGGTTTAATTAAAATTCAACTTTACAAAAGTAAAAGAATATTAAAATTGACCAAGTTTTTGTAGCGAAATTTTTAGACTATTTTGATAGAATTGTCCTAGCTCTGCTTTAAAAAATCCTTACTTTTAGTTCGTGGATAATTCAATGAAGGTAATTGGCATTATGAGCGGCACATCTTTAGATGGCTTAGATATTGCTTTATGCAATTTTAAAACTGAAAATTCAATTACGGAATTTAAGCTGATTGCCTCAGAAACCTTTTTATACGAGCCAGTTTGGAAAGAACGTTTACAAAATGTTTTTGATGCCAGTGCAGAACACTATTTTAAATTACACAGTTTGTACGGCCAATTTATTTCAGAAAAGATAAATTTATTTCTAAAAAATAACCATGAAACGGCAGATTATATCGCATCTCATGGCCACACCATTTTTCACAGACCTCAATTAGGATTTACAACTCAAATAGGCTGCGGGGCTACTATTGCGGCAAAAACTGGAATCAATACAATTTGTGACTTTAGGAGTTTAGATGTAGCTTTAAATGGACAAGGCGCGCCTTTGGTTCCAATTGGAGACCGGGATTTATTTCATGAATTTCAATCTTGTTTAAATGTTGGAGGTATTGCAAATATTTCATTTACCAAAAACAGAAAAACAGAAGCTTTTGATGTTTGCATTGCTAATATGGCTTTAAATTATTTAACTGAAACTATTGGCAAAGCATACGATGATGAAGGAAAATTGGCGTCAGCTGGTACCTGTAATCAAAATTTATTAGAGCAATTATTAAATTTAGAATCAAACGCTCAATCATTAGGGCGTGAGTGGTTTGAAACTCAATTTTTGCCACTTTTAACTAATCCGGAAATTGAGCTCAATGATAAATTAGCAACTTGCGTTGAGTATTCAGCTTTAAAAATAAGTCAGGTTTTAAATGAAAATGATTTACAATCTGTTTTAATTACTGGAGGTGGCGCTTATAATATTTTTTTTATTGAAAGATTAAAAGTGCATTTTAAGGGAAGGATTCATATTCCTACCGATGATGTAATTCAATTTAAAGAAGCTATTATTTTTGCATACTTGGGGTATTTAAGAGCAAATGAAATTAGCAACACATTAAGTTCAGTAACAAAAGCAAGCAGAGATAGTATAGGGGGTTGTATTTATTTGGGAAGAAAATAATGTAAGTGTCACTTCGAGTACATTTGTCTGCCTCTTACAAATGTGTATCGAGAAGTTGCATAAAAAGTTCTCGATATGTTCTGCAAAAAGGCGGCAGAACTACTCGAACTGACAAAAAATAAAAAAATAAAATGAACTACATACTAGTATTTATAGGCGGAGGATTAGGAAGCGTATTACGTTTTATGATTACTCTATTATTTGGTAAAACAACTTTATCGCTTCCCATTGCCACCTTATCGTCAAATATAATCAGCTGTTTTATTTTCGGAACTCTTATTTATATTTACCAAGAAAAAAACTTAATTCCTGATAACTACAAGCACCTTATTATAATAGGAATTTGCGGCGGGCTGAGCACATTCTCAACCTTTAGTTACGAAACCTTTGAACTAATTAAACAGGGTATGACTGTTTGGGCAATAATAAATATTGTTGTAAGTTGTATTCTTTGCACAAGCATATTTTTTATGTTTGCTAAGTGATTAAAAAAAAAGCCGCTCAACGAGCGGCTTGTAATATTAAAATATAACAAAGTTTATTTCTTCTCTGCTTTATATTCTTTTTCCATTTGCTTTACAATATCTTTTACTTGTTCAGTGCCAATACGTTTAGCTTTAATGCGCTTATTTTTATCCAATATATAAATAACAGGAGTTGAATAAATATCATATTTTTCTTTCAAATTATTAATGTGGACACCATCGTAGAGATTAATCCAATCTAATTTATTTTCGGCAACATATTTTCTCCATTTTTCATATTCATGCTGAGTGTACATTGCCACTACTTTAATGTCATACCCTTCTTTTTTCAAAGCATGATATTCTTCCAATAATTTTGGAATTTCCGTTTTACAGTGACCACAATCAACATCCCAAAAAACAAGCGCTAAATAATCTGTTTTTACACCATATAACGACACAAATAATTGAGCTAAATTTTGAGCATTATCATAATATAATTTAGTAGCACCTTGACTCGTTTTTACGGTATCAAATCCCATTTTAGCTACTTGTTTATGACCAATGGTATCAATCATCAATAAATCTGGCGCCATACTTCCTAGCAATAAAGGTTTTAGTATTTCTCCACGTTCTTTTATTTTTTCTATTGTTTTTTCATCATAAACTTCTTTTGCCATGCCCGTTCTAATGTATTTATCAATTACATGAACAAATACCTTATCAAAACCCATCACTTTAGACGATTCATACGTAAATAAAAAATGTGCAATTAATAATTTTTGCATCATTGTGCCGGCTTTAGTTTTAGCCATTAATCTATCAATCTCTGCACTTACGCTATCCGGATTTTGAATAATAACACTGTTAAAGTACTTTTTTAACTTATCAGCAAAAAATGGGGTACGCATAATACCATCATCATGAAAATTAACACCATCCCAAAAATGTGCTTTATAGTAAAGATAACTATACAAACTATCTGGTCTGCCATTTGAAGCTTTTGGAATTTCCTTAGCTTCTTTTTCCATTTTTAAATTAATAACATCTCCAACAAAAGTGCCTTTATGGTCGGCCAAAAATTTGCTTTCATATGCCATCACCGTTTCATTTAATAATTTCCCCTTTTCCATCATAAAGGCAGCTGAATCTTTTGCATTCATTCCTTTTGTTTTACTTTTTACTTCTCCATATTCCTTGTTCTTATCAGTAATAAATTTGATGTACATAAAGAAATCATCATTTTCTTTAGAATTAATGGATTTTAAATTTTTAACTAAATCAGCAGAGTCAGTGCTCATTACAATTTTTTGATTATTATCGCTAATAAAAAAATCAAAATAGCGAGCCTTATCTTGGCTTACCAAGTAATAAACCCCTTTATCTAAAGTCTTTGGTCCTTTAAAAACGATGTTACCTTTCACCACTTTTTTGCAAGTATCAGCCAAATACGATTTATCAAATTGGTAAAAAGCTAAATACATCACTGTATCTTTGCAGTTTTTGAAATTAATTTTAATGTCATGACCAGTTTGCGCATATGCTCCAGCGATTATAGAAAACAAACTAAAGCTTAATAATATTTTTTTCATAAAGTATATAATAATATTCAAAAATAATGATTTAAATGAATTGTATGGTTCAAATTTATAACCAATAAAACCGATATAAATTTAAAATTTGTTAAATGAAATAACAATGAGTAATAAACATAAATAAACTAGCGAAAACAAGACTTTAAAGAGGGAAATTTAATCAATAGACTTTTTATTATAAATCATATACCCAAAATGAAAGAAAAACGAGAAACTATTATCATTTCTATCATAATAATTAACGCCAATACTTAAAGGACCAATAGGCGAATGATATACCAAAGCTCCCATTCCCAGAAAGTGCCGGTATAAAAACGGTTTACTATAAGTGGCCTTATTATCTGAAGTTTTTAAAATAGACAATACTGGTTGAAACAAATAACCTTCAAAACGAATATCGAAATTGTTGCGGGGATTTACAATTGTTTTTAAGCCGCCAGCCAAATATTGATGCGCCCTATAATCATCAATAAATAACGTTTGACTTTCAGGAATTGGGTTAAACGAAGGTGCTGATAAAATAGAAGCTGCATAATTTCTAAAAAAATCCTGTGAAGAATAAACGCCCTCAGCAAAAATACCAATTTTAAAATATTTAATCGGCTTAATATATTTATCAATAGTAATTTTAAAATTAAACCAATCGTGACCTGGTCCATTAATATAATTAACTGTATCTAATGCGGTTGATCCGGGATAATAATGTTCTATGCCACTAACCACTTTTGCTCTCACTAATATATTTGTACCTTCTGAAGCATATTGCTTTCTGTTAAGTGTATTTATTTGATAAGATATTTGTCCGTATCCAAAATCAAATATACTCACGTCGCTTGTATCTAATCGCTTAAATTGATCTGTTTGGTAATACTTATTTATCCACTCACTCCCACCGCCTGTTATAACTATTTTACCTATGTTACCAACTGGTGCTCCAATATTTAATTCTCCAAATATATCTTCCTGAACTAAATAAGCAGGTTTTTCAAAATCATAAAACAAAGTGCTACTTTTATAATAATCCCATCTTGAAATAGTAAAAGAAGGTTCAATATAAAAAGGCACTTTAGTTGGAAATTCAAGTCTAATTTTAGTTAAAGAACTCGAATTTAATTTACCTAAATATCCATTAGCATAGGCTGTAAAACCTATTTTTCCAATATGATTATATTGCACTGCTAGAAAAAAATTACTTATTGGCCGGTTTGATAAATTCCCACCAATATCAAAAAATAATTGCTTATCCCTTTTAGCATTTAAGGTTAAACTGTACTTTCCTGAAACAGTATCTAATTTTGTAATAGGATATGTTGATTTAATTTTTTCATCAGCCATTAATCTAAAATACTGCCGCTTTAATTGTTTTAAAGTAAATGTATCACGTTTATGAGCAATACTTTTAGTAATAAATTTTTGCATATTAGCACTAACACCACCAACCATTACTTTATTATAAATAATACGCGAAGCCTTTGATTTTTCCTTAAAAACCTTTCGTTTTTCGTATAACTGAACAGTATTTTCATAATTTGTAATATGCGCTTTTATTTCAGGCATTTTTCTTATAGTTGCCGCATATCCACTATCAATTAAACGTTGGGCGGCTTCAAAATTAAAAATACTAACGTCAGCCCATGGCTGAATAATGACACCGTTTTCACATACCGGACTAAAATTACTTTTACTCATCAGCATGTTTCGTAATTGTAAATATAAATTATCGTCACTCGGCACTTGTGAATTTTCTGTAACTGAACTTCCAATAATAAAATCCGGATATAACTCATCATACATTACATTTGATGGGAAATTATTATACAAACCTCCGTCAAATAGCAAAGCACCATCAATTGAAATTGGTCTTATATAAAAAGGATAACTCATGGATGCTCTTATGGCTGAGGGCATATCTCCGTTTCTAAATACAACACTTTGCTTCTTCTCAATATCAGATGCAACACAGCGAAAAGGAATCATTAAACTATCAAAATTATAATGAGATGCGGCATTTGCAGGAGCAAAAGTTTCCATTAAATAAAAATCAATAGGCACAGAGTTTATTAAATTAGTTGCTAAATTACTAAGCAAAGAATTGTTTAAGTTCAATTTTAAGGTTCTCCATGAGGCATAATCATCCCGTTTACGAAGAAAGTAACCAAACTTAGAAGACATTTCGCCTTTAGTTAAATTTGAAAAAGTAGTATTTTTAACTAATTGCTCTATCTCAAGAGGAGAGTATCCGGAAGCATACAGGCCACCAATAACACTTCCTATGGAGGTTCCCGTAATGCAATTTACAGGTATGTGATTTTCTTCAAGTGCTTTTAAAACACCAATGTGAGCTATTCCGCTAGCACCACCACCACTCATTACCAAACCAACTTTTTGCGCCTTAGAAATCTTAACTATAGTTAAAATTGCAAGACATAAAATGGTGTACCGAATAGCAAATATTTTATTTTTAAATTTCAAGTTTTACAAATTTACCTTAAAATTTTAATGCATCACATAATCTTTAAAATTCGCAAAAATTATTTTATTTACTAAAATTATTTATTTACTTAGCAGACGAATGACAACTTTTTTTATTTGTGATAAAGTATATAACTAAAAAAATATTATATAGTTTACTAGTTTTGTACGGTGTAATTACAGTGATATTTTTCCTATTTAATGTATTACCTGGAGATCCAGCTACTATAATGCTTGGACAACGAGCTAATAAAGAGGCTATAGAGGCAATTCATAAAGATTTAGGAACTGATAAACCTATTATGGAGCAATATGCGATGTACTTAAATGATCTCTCTCCAATTTCAATTCATAATAACACTAATAATCAAAGTCCCTGGTTTTTAAATCCCGAAAAATACAATTGGAAACCCTTGTTCACTATTGGAGAAAATAAATCAATTATTGCAAAACTACCATATTTACGTCGTTCTTACATTACTAAAAGACGAGTTTCTGACATAATTGTTGAAACACTTCCCGAAACAGCTGTTTTAGCATTTACTTCTATTGTTATTGCATCTATAATTGGTATTTTTTTAGGTATCGTTAGCGCGATAAAAAGGAACACCATTTACGATAGAGTATCATTAGTATTAGCCGTTTTGGGAATGGCTGCTCCGTCCTTTTTTGTAGGACTAATTATTGCCTGGTTATTTGGATATGTTTTAACAGAATATACTGGCTTATCACCAACCGGAAGTTTATATGATATAGATGTTTGGGAAGGAGAAACACTAAAATTAAAAAATTTAATTCTTCCCGCAATAACACTAGGAATAAGACCTTTAGCAATTGTTGTTCAATTAATGAGAAGTTCATTATTGGATGTCATGAATCAAGATTATATCAGAACAGCCAAAGCAAAAGGTTTATCAATGTATGCTGTAATTATTAAGCACGCTTTAAAAAACGCATTAAACCCTGTGGTAACAGCTATATCAGGTTGGTTTGCAGGATTAATGGCCGGAGCAGTTTTTGTAGAATATATTTTTAATTGGAAAGGAATTGGCTATGAGGTGTTTGAAGCCTTAACAAAAAATGACCTACCGGTTGTAATGGGAGCAACCTTAATATTTGCTTCCATATTTGTAGTTACTAATATATTTGTGGATATTGCCTATGGCATATTAGATCCACGAGTTAGAGTTAAATAAATGAGCAGACAAAAAATAGTTGCAGGAAATTGGAAAATGAATAAATCATTACAAGAAGCTAAAACTCTTGTACAAATGATTTTAAATCAGGTAAATGATTTTGATGAGGTTACCAAAATTATTATTCCACCATTTACTTATTTAGATTCTATTAACTCCCAACTTTCAAAAAAAGAAAACTTTTTTTTAGGGGCGCAAAATTGCCATACAAATTCAGGTGGAGCTTTTACAGGAGAAATAAGTGCCAACATGCTTTCGTCCGTAGGTTGCAAATATGTGCTTGTTGGTCATAGCGAAAGAAGACACTATTTTAATGAAAAAGATGGTGATTTTGTTTTAAAAATTAAAGAAGCTTTAAAAAATAACATACAACCTATTTTTTGCATTGGCGAAACCATTCATGAGCGAAAAACAGATAATCACTTTAAAGTAATTACTGAACAATTAACTAATGTAATAAAAGAATTTTCAATCGATGATTTTGCTAAATTTATTTTAGCTTACGAACCAGTTTGGGCTATTGGTACCGGAGAAACAGCAACTGCCCAGCAAGCTCAAGAAATGCATGCTTTTATCAGAAGTGTTGTAGCTGATATTTATGATTCAAATAGTGCTAATGATGTTTCTATTTTATATGGTGGAAGTTGCAATGCACAAAACGCTCAGGAATTATTTAAATGCAAAGATGTGGACGGAGGATTAATTGGAGGTGCTTCCTTAAATGCTGATGATTTTTGTAAAATTATTTTTTCTTTTTAGATACCAAAAATAATTACGAATTTATACAAATATACGAATCTGTGTTTTGTAACTAGATTCGTATATTCGTATTTTAATTCGTAATCAAAATATATCAATCGTAATTAAACAAAATGGACTATATACAATATTCATTTACCATTACTCCTGCTGAACCAGGCTCAGATATTTTAATTGCTTTATTAGCTGACTTAGGTTTTGAAAGCTTTACCCAAAACGACACCGGCGTTGATGCCTACATACAAGAAGAATTTGAAAATGAAGAACTAGTAAAAGAAATATCATTTGAAGATTTTACATTTTCATATGTAAGAACTCTGATTCCTAAAACAAATTGGAACGAAGAGTGGGAGAAAAACTTTACTCCTGTTTATGTGGATGATTTAGTTTGTATTAGAGCCCATTTTCATCCAGCCTCAGAAAATGTAAAACATGATATAATCATTACTCCAAAAATGAGTTTTGGAACTGGACATCATGATACAACATGGTTGGTTAGCAAAACAATGTTTAGTCTTGACTTTAAAAACACTTCTGTTTTAGACATGGGTTGTGGAACTGGAATTTTGGCTATTTTAGCCAAACAACTTGGTGCTACTAAAATTTTAGGAATTGATATTGATGATTGGAGTATAGAAAATTCTAATGAAAATGCAGCAATCAATAATGCTTCAGAAATTGTATTTACAAAAGGCGACGCATCAAGTTTACCAACAACCCAAACGTTTGAAATTATACTAGCCAACATCAATAAAAACGTATTAAAAAAAGATTTACCAGCTTACTTTACTTGTCTTAAAAAAGATGGCGTTTTATTGCTAAGTGGTTTTTTCACAACTGATGTAGACGAGTTAAAACAATTAGCACAAACTACAGGATTTGAATTTATTGAAAGCTACAAAAAAAATGAATGGGCCGTTATTAAATTAAAAAAATAAATGTAAATGAATCCAACTTTTACGGAAATACAAAAATTTAATAAATGGTGGATGTATATTTTATTTTCCGCTCCTTTTTTATTTGTTAGTTTTTCATTTCTTTTAGTGCAACTTAATTTAATTGTGCCGAAAGGTGAAGAAAAATCACCAATCGAAATTATCATTATACTAATTTTTTGTCTTTTATTTTTAACTTGGGGAATTAGCACTTCTTTAATAACACAAATAAATGAAAAAGGCATCAGCGCTCAATTTAAAGGCATTCCATTTTGCAAAAAACAATTTTTATGGGATGAAATTCAATCAATAAATGTAATAGAGTATTCTCCATTAGCTGATTATGGAGGTTGGGGAGTAAGATATAGTTTAACAAAAAACGGTTGGTGTTATAATATATCTGGAAAAATTGGAATAAAGATTATTGGAATAAATAATAAACCTTTCTTAATTGGAACCCAACAAAAAGAAGAAGCTGAAAAAATAATCAAACACTATTTTAATAAATAAAATAATGACTTACACTAAAATAAATTCAAATCACATAAGCTTATTAAAGAAAATTGTAGATGCTACAGATGTTTTAACTGATGATGATAATTTAGAAAAATATGGCAAAGACGAAACAGAGGATTTACTATATAAGCCCGAAGTTGTTGTCAAACCTAAAACCGTTAGTCAGATTTCGGAAATCATGAAATTGGCTAATGCAAACAATATCACTGTTACCGCGCGTGGTTCTGGCACAGGCTTAAGCGGTGGTGCATTACCAATACATGGTGGGATTATAATTAGCATGGAACGCTTTAATAATATCCTGAAAATAGATGAACGCAATTTACAAGCAACTGTTGAACCAGGGGTTATAAATTATATATTTCAAGAAGAAGTTAAAAAAGTGGGATTATTTTATCCTCCTGATCCTGCAAGCTGGGGAAGTTGTTCATTAGGTGGCAACGTAGCACACAGCAGCGGTGGACCAAAAGCAGTTAAATACGGAACTACCAGAGATTATGTTTTAAATATTGAAATGGTGCTACCTAATGGTGATATTATTTGGACTGGTGCAAATACATTAAAGTATTCAACAGGCTATAATTTAACGCATTTAATGATAGGGAGTGAAGGGACTTTAGGTATTATTACTAAAATTGTTTTTAAATTAATTCCTCTACCAAAACACGATTTACTAATGTTAGTTCCATTTACCTCTGCTGAAAAAGCATGTGAGGCTGTTGGAGCAACTTTTAGAGCAGGTATCACTCCAAGCGCCATGGAATTTATGGAACGCGATGCCATTGATTGGAGTATTAAATACGCCGGCGAAGTAAATTTTACAATTAAACCAGAATGGCAAGCATTATTGTTGATTGAAGTAGATGGAAATAATATGGATGTATTATTTAATGATTGTGAAACCATCAGTAATATAATGACTGAACACGGTTGTGATGATATTTTAATGGCCGATAGTGCTGAACAAAAATCATCTTTATGGAAAATAAGACGTAAAGTTGGAGAAGCTGTAAAAAGCAATTCGGTTTATAAAGAAGAAGATACCGTGGTGCCAAGAGCAGAGTTGCCTTTACTTTTAAAAGGTGTAAAAGAAATAGGTGCTAAATACGGTTTTAAAAGTGTTTGCTACGGGCATGCAGGTGATGGAAATTTACACGTTAACATCATAAAAGGCGATTTATCAGATGCTGTTTGGGAAACGGAATTACCAAAAGGTATTATAGAAATATTTGAACTATGCAAAAAATTGGGTGGTACAATTAGCGGTGAGCATGGCATTGGCTTGGTTCAAAAAGATTACTTATCAATTGTATTTCCGGAATATCAATTAGAATTAATGAGAAACATAAAAAAACTATTTGATCCAAATTTAATTTTAAACCCAGGTAAAATGGTTTTTTAAAAATTTTGAAACCAGAATTTTATTAAATATATTTGATAAACTATTAAAACACAAATACATGAAAAAAACTTTACTTTCAATATTCACTATTTTGGGGTTAGCAATGACTTCTCAAACCTTAACTCAAGCAAATCATGCACCAACTGTTGGATTTAACTATGAATTGTTTCAATGTGATACTACTGGTATAGTTGGTGGTGCTAGTGGTTCAGGAGCTGTTTGGAATTTTACTTCTTTAAACACAACAACATTAGCTGTAGCTAATTATTCTACAGTTGTTCCTACAAATACAGCATATGCATCATCAGACGCAGCTGTAACAGCATCTTCAAGCGATATATCTTATTTTAAATCAAGTGTTTCAGATTTAAAATATTATGGCGGCGATCTTTCTTTTGGATTAATTAGTGGAACTATCACTTATTCAATACCTGCGATTTATGCAACTTATCCCTTGACGCTTAATACAACTACAACATCTACTCCTTCTGGTTCTGTCACAGTTTTTGGGAATACTGGTCCAATTGGAGGTAATGTTAATGTAATTGCTGATGGTATAGGAACATTAAATATAGATGCACCTGGAGCAGCAGCTGGCTCAACATTAAAATCATTTTCAGATGTAATTCGAGTTAAAACGACAGAAGAGTTATATGGTAATGTTACTCTTGCTTTTCCTCCTATAGCGATTACTTTTACTGTAAATAGAGTTAATTATGATTTTTATTCTCCAAGTGCATCAAAGGCACCTATTTTATCAATTGCTAACTTTACCGCAAACTTAAATTCAATATCAGGACAAACAGTAAACATTGTAAAAAATGTTACAGTACAAAAAG
>JBILOV010000210.1:0-4252 GCA_044374335.1 Bacteroidia bacterium
GGTAATAATGATGGCTATATTGATATAACTGTAAATGGTGGAACTGGAAATTATAATTACAATTGGTCAAACTCCGCTACAAGTCAAGATATTTCAAATTTAACGGCTGGAAATTATGGAGTTGTGGTTTCGGATATTAATGGTTGTACAGATCAATTAAATTTTACAATCAGCGAACCAACACCCTTTGAAGTTCACATTGATTCTGTTAGTAACTACAATGGCTTTAATATCAGTTGCAAGGGTTACCAAGATGGTGCCATTTATATTACAGCAACAGGAGGTGTCACAAATAATCTTTATACATGGAGTAACAATTCAAATATAGAGGATTTAATAAATATTGGTGCTGGTTCGTATACAGTAATTGTAAGAGATAAAAATCTTTGTTTGGCATCAGCAGATACAACTTTAATAGAACCAACTGAATTGACATATTCTTCAGCTGTAAGTCCACCGTTATGCCATGGCGTAGCAACAGGATCAATCAACACTACACTTTCCGGCGGTGTTACGCCGTACGCATATAATTGGTCAAACACTATAACTGACGAAGATTTAATTAACGTAGGCGCCGGAACATATACGTTAAATTACTCTGATAATAATAGTTGTGGAAGTTTCGCAATAATAACTGTAAACCAACCCGACACTATTCTACTTAATAAACAAGTTGACAATATTAGGTGTTATGGTGATACATTAGGTAGTATTTATTTAACACCTAATGGTGGAACTGCTCCTTATACTTATCTATGGTCGAATGAAAGTACCATTAAAGATTTAACAAACATTGCAAGTGGTACTTATACAGCAACTATAACAGATGCCAATGGTTGTAATTATTTAGATACAACTATCATTACACAACCAACTGCATTGCAAATAAATTTATCAAGTCCAATTTTATATAATGGATTTAACATCAGTTTATTTAATGGAACAGATGGATTGATTGAATTACAAGTTGAAGGTGGCACAAGCCCTTACAGTTATATATGGTCAAATGGAAATATTTCAAAAGACATCTATAACTTAAATGCCGGTAATTATTTTGTAACAGTTATAGATACAAATGGATGTAGAATGTCAGGAGAAATAACCTTAACGCAACCTCTAGGTTTAGAAATGCCACAAGGATACTCACCAAATAATGACGATAAAAATGACTTCTTTGTTATTCATGGTATCGAGGCTTATCCTGATAATGTATTAACTATCTATAATCGTTGGGGAAATATTATCTATACAAAAACAGGATATATAAACGATTGGAACGGAAAAAGTAACAACGGCGAACAATTACCTGATGCCACATACTTTGCTATTTTAGAAATAAATAAAGGTGATATAGTTTTAAAAGGTTATGTTGAATTAAGACGATAAAAATAATAATAAAAAGAAATCATGAAAAAATCAATTATACTAATTTTTGTAGTTCTGTTCAACATAACTTCAAAAGCACAACAAGATCCAATGATTAGTCAGTATATGTTTAATGGCCTATTTTTAAACCCTGCCTATTCCGGAAGTCACAAATATGTTACCTCTAGTTTATTACATCGTACACAATGGGTTGATTTTTCTGGAGCACCAAAAACTTCTTTGCTAGCTATTGACGGATTAATTCCATCAAAATCAGAAAACATGGGATTAGGTTTAATTATTACACACGATAGAATTGGAGCAACTGAACAAACCGATATTTATGCAAATTATGCCTATCAAATAAAATTAAAAAAAGGTAAACTTGCGTTTGGTATAAAGGCAGGAGCTTCTAATTATGTTTTTAAAAGTGATAATGTTACTGTCTGGGATCAGAACGATGAAGTGTTTACAGGAAGAAGAACGGCATGGCTTCCAAAATTTGGATTTGGCGCTTATTATTTTGCCGAAAAATGGTATGCCGGTTTATCAATTCCTACTCTTATGGCATATGATGCAAATCGTAATTTTAATTTTGATGTAAATGAAGGTTCGTTTTTAAACAGACATTATTATGCCTATGGTGGATATGTGTTTAAGTTGAACGAGCAATTAAAATTAAAACCATCTACACTTTTAAAATATTTACCCGCAGCACCTTTAGAGGCAGATATCAATTTAAATTTATTGTATAAAGATCAATTTTGGATTGGTGTTTCTTATCGATCACAAGATGCAGTTGTATTTATGGTTGAATACCAAACAAATTCAAGATTCAGAGTTGGGTATGCATTTGATTTAACTACCACCAAAATAAGAAAATACTCATCAGGAACACACGAGATAATGATTGGATATGATTTTGGAAAGGACCTGATTAAAGTAAAAACACCACGCTACTTTTAATCTTTATGATGTAAAAAATATTAATACAAATGTCTTTACATCATAAAACATTAAAAAACAGTGATAAACATAAGATAATTAAAAACAATACTATTTAATCATGAAAAAGATACTATTCATAACAATTTCATCAATACTAATTTTAGGAAGTTGTACAAACAGTTTATATAAAAAAGGGACAAAGAGCTATGAAAAAATGGCTTATCATAATTCGATTAATCAATTTGAAAAATATCTTATTAAAAATAATGAACCTGCTGATGCCAAAATAATGCTGGCAAATTCTTACCGATTAGTAAATGATATTCCTAATGCAGAGAAATGGTTTTCAAAAGTTGTTTTATTACCTGAAATTGAGCCAATAAATATGTTTCATTATGGAAGAGTATTAATGGGTATGGGAAAATATAACGAAGCTCAAAATTGGTTTAATAGATACTTAGAGAAAGTGCCAAACGATTTTGTTGCCGAAATGTTATTAGTGTCGTGTAAATCAGTAAGCACATTTAAACAAGACACAACTTTATATACAATTAAAGAAGCTGCAATTCCCGAAATTGCAACCGCTTTCAGTCAGGTACCTTATGGTAAAGGAATTATGTTTGTTGCTGATAAAGAAGCTTTTAAAAACTCAAAAACTGCTAATTGGACAGGGCGTTCATATTTAGATATTTATTTTTCGCAAAAAGATCAAAATGGCAAATGGTTAAGTCCTATGTTATTAAAAGGAGATGTAAATGGTCAATATCATGAAGGCCCTGCCTGTTTTAATAAAGAAGGTAATATAGTTTATTTCACAAGAAGTAATTACACAAAAAAGAAACTTATTACTAGTGCAAAAAGTGAAAACAACTTAAAATTATTTAGAGCAGAGCTAGTAGGAGAAAAATGGACAAACATTACAGAACTACCTTTTAATAGCGACGATTATTCTTGCGGTCATCCATCACTTTCTGAAGATGAGAAAACTCTATTTTTCATCTCCGACATGCCGGGCGGTGTTGGTGGTACTGATATTTACAAAACTACACATGATGGAAATACATGGAGTAACCCAGAAAATATTGGCAACGCAATTAATACTACAGGAAATGAAATGTTTCCATATATTCATCATGATGGTACTTTTTATTTTTCTTCTGATGGACATAATTCTTTAGGAGGATTAGATGTATTTATGACATATAATGATGGTAGCAAATGGTTACAAGTAGAAAACTTAAACTATCCTTTAAATACTTCTAAAGATGATTTTGCTTTTATAATGAACAAAGATGAGAAAACAGGATACGTTTCTTCCAATAGAAATGAAAAAGATAAAATTTATGAAGTAATAAAAAATGATCCTACCTTTATGTTATCTGGTTATATAAACCAAAAAGGAAAGCCAAATCTGGCAATTGATTCTTCAGTAGTTGAAATATACAATGTTACAGAAAACATAAGAGAAACTGTACTCACTAATAAATATGGAAAATACGCTGTAAAATTAAAGCCGAAATCAGAATATATCATTAAAGCTTCCAAACCTATGTATTTTACAGTAACTCAACCTAAAAACTTCAGTATGCTTGGTAAAAAAAAATCTGAAAGTTTTACAGCAAATTTTGAACTAGATCAAGTAATTATAGAACAACCAATAGTATTGGAAAATATTTATTACGATTTAGATAAATGGTTCATAAGACCTGATGCTCAAAAAGAACTTGACCGCCTTGTTACCTTAATGCAAGAAAACCCTCTTTTAAATATTGAGTTAAGTTCACATACCGATTCAAGAGCAGGTGATCAATACAATTTAGTGTTATCAGACAAACGCGCCAAAGCAGCAGTACAATATGTTGTTACAAAAGGCGTTGATGCAAAACGCATGAGATGGAAAGGATACGGAGAGAGCAAACTTGTAAATCATTGCAAAAAC